>NZ_JAWOUB010000001.1:640251-877820 GCF_033339195.1 Vibrio sp. 811 | reverse complement strand
TGAATGCCCTTTGTTGCTGCTAAGAACTTCAGTTTACGCGTGCCAATGCGTGGCTGCTTCAGCCTGACTTCACGGACAAAGCCAATGACAGCATGCTCATGATGTTCACAACGAGATTGAGTTTGGCATTGCTTATAATAAGCTTGGCGAGAGATTTGTACTAACTGACAAAACTTCGTAACGCTCAAACCTACTATGGTTTTCTCTTGGACAACGCTTCTTTGTGCTTTTTTGTCACTCTAACACCATAGTCACGTTCCATAACGTTCACGACAGCTTCAAAGAAGTCGGCTTTGAGTTGAGCATCTTCGAGCTGCTTCTCAAGCTCTTTAATACGTTGCTCTGGTGTAGGAGGTAAATTGAACTCGGCCATAGAGTCTCCTTTGGACATAAAGTTAGGTGTCCCTTTAGACCAATCTAGTCGACCATGCTTACGAAGCCAAACCAAAACCGTAGAGCAACCTTGGATGCCATACTTCTCTTGGGCTTGTTTGTAAGTGAGGCTTCCTTTTTCAACCTCATCAACTACAGTGAGTTTAAAAGCGAGGGAGTAATCGCGCTGAGTTCTTTTAGTTGTTGATTTCATAACACTCTCCAATTTTTTTGGGGGAAAGTGTCAACCTTATTTAGGACGGCACACAATAGTAATAAAAAAGACGGCGTGAAAGCCGTCTTTTTTAAGCACTTTAATCAGAGCGTTTTATGCTGATTTACGCGCAAGTCGCTTTTCATTGTTGGTGTTGTTTTCTTTTGTGTTCGCACTGTCTTGAGCCTTACCCTTTAACGTTACCACTTCCTTTTCAGGTAATTCGGCTGCTTCACCAAAGAATTTGCCACCAGGTTCAATGCTGAGGTTATTGCTCCAGATCCTACCGCTTACGCGTCCCTTGGCAAGCACTTGAATGTGTTCTGCGTGACAGTTTCCGTCCATCATGCCGTTAATGATCAGCTGTTTAGCGTAGATTTCACCGTTTACTCGCCCGCTTTCTGCGACAACGAGAGTGCCTTCCACGTTAATTTGACCATCGACGATGCCATCAATCTGGACATCGTTTTCTACTTTGAGTTCTCCGCTAAGAGAACAGCCTTTGGCGATGAGAGTTGAAGCTGCTGAGCTACTCGTTGTTCCACTGTTTTGATTAAAGATTCCCATCGTATTCTTCGCTCCTTAGTAAAAATGTCTTCGAAATCATTAAGGCTCCAATCGACAAATGGTTTCGGATTCAGTGCTCGCCCAACAAATCGCACCTCGTAATGCAGGTGAGGGCCAGAAGAGAGCCCACTGTTGCCGGAAATTGCAATCAGCTGCCCTTTTTTGACGAACTGACCACTTTTTACTTTGAACGCTTTCAAGTGCGAATAAGAACTCGAAAAACCGAAAGAATGTTGCAGCCTGAGGAAGTTACCAGAGCCTTTATTACTGCGGCGGGTGACTTCCACTACCCCATCGGCAGGGGCATAAATTTTGGTGCCGATATTTACGGCAAAATCGAGCCCACGATGCATTTTGGCAACTTTTGTCACCGGATGGATACGCTTACCGAATCCGGAAGATAGCCGTACGTTGCCGACTGGAGAGCCACTTGGTATTTGGTTTAATAACACCATGCGAACGTTTGAGGTTATCGCCGCTGCATCGAGCCTAGCATCCAAGTTATTTGTCGAGGTATGTTCTCCAACCCCAAGCACTTTCTCTAATTCACCCAAACGTTCCGAAACAAGTTGTACCCGTTCTTCACGTTCTGAAAGGTCATTTTCTAGCTCTGATTTAAGTGTTTTCAGTGTGCTGAGTTCTTCACCCATGGTGCGTGAATGCTCTGTCAATTCAGCTTGTTTTAACGCTGCATTATCAACGCGAGTGTACAAGTGATGAATTAAGATTACGGTCGCGGCCAGAGCAACAACAAAAAAAACGAAAAACGTTTTTATGTTGCGTTGCATCCTTTTACTGAAGTACCAATGTCTTGAGCCATTGATAGTTGATATAGAGATCGTCAACTGGTCTTTCATCGTCTTCTATTGCTCGTATTTGGTATACGTCTCGTCACTGAGTTAGTAGGAATGTAAGGAAAACGAGTAGGGACCGCCAGAGGCAAATTGGAAAGAAGTGTCAGGTCGTGAGGCGTTTTCAGATATTAGATAAAAGACTCAATAAAGATTTAATATTCTGCTGATTTTGGTCGTAATTACTCCAAATCGCTTCATTTAACTGAATATTATGATTTTTAAGGCGGTTATCCGAGAAATTGGATTGTGAATATTGCCAATAGCATCCGCACGCAATTCAACTTACTTCACGGTTTGCCTTATAAATGTTGGATAATTTATCAAACCGACATTCATTACATCGATAACTTGTTTATGATAGCGGTTGATATAAAGCACTATTCATTGGCTTTAAACCTAAGCGTTACATTTCGTTTAGGAACACATAACTATGACAACGGAGTTGGTCGTGAAAAAACTACTATTGGCTACAGCAGTGGTCGCAGCTGCAGGGGGCGCTGGCTACCTGTACCAAAACAATACTACCGCGAGTGATGCAGGCTCACTGTTAACGCAAGTTCCTGCAGATTCACTTATGGTGACGTATCAGACTGAACCTTTTAACCATTATAAATATATGAACGCATTCGGTACGGCGAACCAAGGCTCGATTGCAGAACTTTTTGCCGATGAACCACTGTCTCCACAACAGCAGTTTGCAGTTAACTTATTCGATGGGTACCTAGAGAGTGCTGCGTCGCCAGAAACATTAAAAGCTTATTTGGGCACCGGGGAAAACATTAATCCTGTGTTGTACACAATTGGTATGGTACCGGTGTACAAAGTGGATATTGAAGACCCTGCCGCGTTATGGAAAACACTGGATCATGAAGAGCAGATGAGCGGCGCTAAGCATGAGTTGGTTAAGCTTGGTGAAGTCGAGTATCGTCGTTACGAGATGACTGATTCAATTGACCCGCAGGACGGTATTGGCTTGGTTGTAGCCGTGGTTGATAACGTGCTTACGTTAACGATTGATGTTCCGCAACTGGGCGTTCAAAACCCGATTAAAATGGCACTAGGGCTTGAAGCACCAAGTCAAAATATTGCTGACAGTGGACGCCTTGAGGCGTTGCAAGCCAAATACGGTGAAAACAACAACTCTTTTGGTTACTTTGATCATCGCGAAGTGATTAAAGGTTTGACGACGAAAGATGGCAATATGTTTGCTCGTCAAATCAGCACGTTGGATGCAATAGATCCTGAACCAACTATTGAGGAAATGCGTTCACCAGCCTGCCATACTGAGCTTACTCAAGTTGCAGAAAACTGGCCTCAGTCCGTCGCGTTTGCAGAATACAAGATGAAAGGCGATCAGGCGTTCATTAAAGGTTCTTTTGTTGTTGAGTCCAACAATAAAGTGATTCTAGATGCGCTCAAGTCGATTCGTGGTGTATTGGCAGAGTCTAAAAGTGATAAGAGTTTCTTTAGTATGGCGCTTGGTTTAGACATTAATACGCTAGCGCCATCGATTGGTCAGATTTGGGCTGACTTGACTCAGCCTCAATACCAATGCTCTTTATTGACGCAAATGCAGCAAGAGATGGGTGGCCAGAATCCAGCAGCCGCTGTAAGCATGGGGTCAGGCATGGTTAACGGCCTCAAAGGGTTAAGCCTGCAAATGTTTGATATCAAAGTAGATACTAATGCTCAGCATGGTGAAGTATTTAGCCAGCTAGATGGTATGTTGTCTCTTTCTGCCAATGATCCAATGATGCTTATTCAAACTGCGCAAATGTTCGTTCCTGAACTTGCTCAATTGCAAATTCAACCGGATAACCAACCTGTTAATGTCAGTGACCTATTAGAAATGCATACTGGCATGAAGGTGGACGTGTTTGCTCGTCTAAACGAAAACCATTTCACTCTTTACAGTGGTGATAGTGCTGCGGAAGCAAGCAAAGAAGTGATGGCGCAATCACTTTCTCCAAATGGCTTGTTCAGCTTTGATTTTGATTCAGAACGTATTTTGGAAGTGTTAGAGAGTGCGTCGTCAATCACTGGGGAGCCGGTTCCGGATGATGTTGTCAAAAGCTTACAAGGCGAGCTTGTTGGTGGTATGACGATGGACGTGACAGACCAAGGTATTGGTTTTGAGTTTGATTACCGTGGTGCAACTAAACCTGTAACGGTTGCACAGCAGTAACACATTGAGTAGAAAAAGGCGGCATATGCCGCCTTTTGTTATTATGTACCGTATTAAAAAGCGAGTGGGAAGAGCGACGCTTACTCATCTATTTGAGGATGAGAGTATTGTTGATATTCAGGTAACTCTTTTCTTAAATTACTAAATGTCGCCCATGCACTTTCTTTTGAGAGTTTGTTGATCAGCCAGTTTGGCAATAGACCTCCGGGGTCAGCAAACGCCTTGTATTCCACGAGTGTTGTATCGTTTGTGAGTTTTTGTAACTCCCAAGTCGCATCAACCGAGCGAATTCGAACATAACCATTTTGTTCAGCAAGATATGAGTCAGGTGCGCTTTTGATTTCTATGGTGAATCCCAGCTCATCGACCCAGTACTTTGAGTAGGTGACCATATCCCGATTTTTGGCAGGCCATGGTGCTTTAAACTGGGTGTAAACGATGTTCTCGGTGGCCGATATCTGATTTAAAACCTGGCTATGACTGGCATTGTCAATCCAGTTCGGGATATTGTCACTGTCTTCCAGTAGCGTTAAAAATGCACCATAGCTGGTGGGTGTGAACATCCGGGCACGGATCTCAACTAAACCGTCACTATGTTCTCGGGAGTAAATTGTGATTCCATCCTTGTCACTCTCGAACTGCCAGTTCTCGTTGGCGCTCGCATCAGTGCCAGCGGATATCAATGTGGCGAGTGTTAAGGCGCCCATTCTTAAATGCAACATCATGTTAGTATCCGCCAACTTTTCCTAAATTTAAGTTTATACGATTTGTCGTAACTATAAGGACAATAGTATGTTTTTGTTATCGTTCTGAAGGTTGCTCTGCACTGAAGCCACGTTGAATGTTGGTGAAGGTAAGCGATGCAAATATTACGATAACGATCGCTAGATGCCATGCTTGACTCAATCCAAGCTGCACCAGAGTTAAGCTGACCAATGAGGAGACGACCATTTGTCCACCACCAGACATTGCCGCTGCGGCACCTGCTTGCTTTTTATAAGGTTGCATTACCATCGCTTGTGCACAAGGTAGGGCAATACCATTACCCAAGATCATTAATAGCTGTCCTAGCATCAGAAATAGAGGCTCAACAGGGCAGAAAAATAACCATATTGCGGCAGCGAGGTGAAGAAATGGGGTGCAAAGCAGCATTTTTTTATTGCCAATAATTGGCCTTACTCGGTTACAAATCGTGGTACCACATAACATACCCAAAGCGGGAATGAGCGCCCACATCGCGTATTGAGCGGAGGTCATGCCAATTTGATCTTGCATGATAAATGGCATCACAGAGACTGTCGTAATCATTAAGCTGAAGTTTAACCAACTGATACTGGCGAAACTCATAAAGTAACGAGACGTAAGTAAGCTCTTGTATTGGAGTAACATTTTTCGGGGTGACGGAATGACAGAACGTTTTGTGATGGTTTCTGTGAACTTAAAGGCGATGATTACCCAGGCCAGCGAGACATAGCCCAATAGAGAAATAAACACCATACTCCAACCGAAGTGGAAGTTGATAAAGCCGCCAATCACAGGTGCAATAAGTGGCGTGATTGAAGCCGCCATGGCGATGTAAGACATTGCCACTGGGAGTTCATCCCCGCTAAATCTATCTCGAGTCGACGCCCTCGCGAGTACCGCGCAGCATCCTGTACCTAACCCTTGTAAAAAGCGCCCCATTACCATCCCTGTAAATGTGTCACTGAAGAAAATAATCATCAGCAGACCAGACATCGCGATGAGTAAACCGGTAAGTAATACTCTTTTTCGTCCTAAAGCATCTGACACTGGCCCGTAGATAAATTGAGAGGGGCCAAAGCCGAGCAAATAAATACTCACAAGTAGTTGAGCTTGGTCGAGGGAGATGGAAAAGTCTTTTGCTATCCATGGCAAAGAGGGCATGACTAGCCCCATGCTCAACTGGCCAACGCTAATAATAAGACAGGCGAGTAGTATAGTATGAAAGTTGATTGGGCGACTCATGACTGGTCTCCATTCAAACAACCTTTTTGGCGTCGTGATCTTAAGCCGCCTTCGTCATCCACTTCATTTAGCTTTGCTTTGACCCGCTTCACAGTCGATAGACTGACTTCGCATTGCTCTGCCACGTTTTGCAATGTGTAGCCTTCTAGCAGTAACGTTGCGATCTGTTGGTGTTTGGTTTTGTTTGCGGGGCGGCCGCGAAACTTCTGTTTCCATAATTCTGGCTGCTCTTTAATGGCCTGTCGCCCTTGCTCTGCGGCAAACAGGCGATGTTCAGTCTGCACTTTCCCATATCCAGATAACACTGTGAGTAGTGTTTGAGTTTGAACAGAACCTGGCTCAAAAGTTAGTGATTCACATACGGTTTTCAATGTTACCCCTTTATCGAGTAGCATTTTTATTGTGTTCAATGCTTGACTAAAGTCGCGACCAAATGCGGTCAGCCACCAGAGCACAATCGTATCCCCAGTTCTGACGGAATCGAGCAGTTGTAAGAATGCCTCTCTCTCGGTTGGAGGCATGCAACCACGAACCTTATCCTCAAAATGCTGAGCTTCGGGAGCAAAAGCTTTTAGAGTATTAAGGTGCTCTTGGTAAGCTCGATTTTTTGGCGAATAACGAGTGTAAAGATACGTGGTCATAAGGATTATGAGCCTTTTTTTGTTTGGTTCATATAGTGTAATAGCTCATAAATATACATGGGTTCATTAATGCTTACAACACTAAATGAGCCGTTTGGGAGTCAGAGGCAAATAAAAAAGCCAACCGAATGGCTGGCTATAGCTATTTAAGCTTTTGTTGTCTGGCGCTCGATTAACTTCACTGGCACCATCATTTTTACTAGGCTGCCGTTTTTCGTATTAATTTGATCAACAATGATCTTCACGCACTCGCGAGCGAGGCGACGGAAATCCTGGCGGAACGTGGTTAATTGATAGCTTAACCATTCTGTCTGAGGAATATTATCAAAACCAATGACTTGTAAGTCCTGAGGAATCCTCAACCCGCATTCTATACGGGCGATATCCATGACCGCCATCGCAAGGTTATCGGTTGCACAGAACACTGCTTCAGGCCGATTTTTGTCTGCCAGTATGGCACGGACTTTATCAAGTGAGCTCGCGTAGTCATAGCTGGCTTCAATGATGCGTGGCGTCTTGCCGGTTAGGTCTTCAAATTCAGAGCAGAAGCCGCTTTGGCGTTCGTCATTCGTAAAGGTTGGCACTTCTCCCGTCAAATAAACCGCGTTCTTCACGCCACTTTTGTGCAGAAGTTGCGCGGCTTGTTGGCCTGCTTCGTAGTTGTCACTGATAACGTAGCTACTCCTAGTACCTTCAACAACTCGTGCGTATTGAACAATTGGGATATTAAACTCTTCACATTCTTCATAAAGGGACTTATTGAAGGTTGCGGAAGCAGCAATGACACCATCGACGCGATACTGGAAGATATTTGGGATTGAGTGGCCCTCTTCTTCATCCACTTGCCATGGAATCAATACGGCAGAATAACCTTTTTTCTGTAACTCACTGGAAATTAACTGCAGTGTTTTCATATGGATAGGGTAATCCGCATCAGGAAACACCAAACCTATCAATTTCGATTCGTTTGTGGTCAGGCTACGTGCAAAGGCGTTAGGGCGGTAGTTAAGGGCTTTAGCCGCTTCAAAGACTTTTTGCTTGGTCTTTTCGGATACTGAGCTACCCGGAACAAACACGCGCGATACAGTAGATTGAGAGACGCCTGCCATCTTTGCCACATCTTTTGATGTGACTACGTGTTTAATTGATTTCATGAATAAAACTTAGTTGCCAGTAATTGAGGTCATAAGACTAGCATAAATAGGTACGTATTCATAAATGTTCTGACGGGGTATCCTAAGTAGAATAATGGCTTTGGAGTGTTAAAAAGCAAAATGTGGGTTAACCCATTCGATTTGCTTTGAGCTAGCACTAGATCTAGAGCGTAGATACTGTCCGTTTGTTGGACGTACAGTATCTACGTAAAGAACATTAATTTGCTTGTTTGACTGCAACTTTACGTTTCGGGGAGAGGAGTGAATACCCCATGTATCCGATGCAAGCGGTAGCGACAAGAATAGAGCAGCCACGCATAAAGTTAATCAGCATAGGAGCGTTGTCGGTAAACGCGTTGATCCCCCAAAGCATCACGATCGAGAATACAAACATCACTAGTAAGCCATAACATGGAGCATCGATTTTGCCGGGAACGACATACCAACCATCTTCCTTGATTGGTTTATTTAGACGAGCATATTCCGCTTGCTGGCCTTTCACTGTGTAAAGATGCATTTCATCTTGTTTACCCGTCAGGAGAAGGCTAGCAATGTAAGCGACAACGGCATTCACAAGGACGCCAATCACGCAATACCAAGGCCACGCAATATCGGTCGCAACGGCTACATACCAGATCACCAAGAAGCTAGCAGCAACGCCAATTAACAAGCCTTTTTCCGTAATGTGTTTTGAGTAGAAACCAAGGACGAACATACAGAAGCTCGCACCGACAAAGTAAGAGCCTGCCTTACTCAGCACTTCCAGTACCGAGCCTGTGCTGGTGGCAAACATGATCGCTGGAATGATGACCAAAATCGCCCACGCCACCGTGAAGAAACGCGATACCTTTAAGTAATGCTCTTCCGACTCGTTTTGCTTGTAGAAGCGTTTGTAAAAGTCAGCCACAGAAACGGTCGCCATTGAGTTAAATGCGGAATCGAGACTCGACATACTTGCCGCCAGAATCGCAGCGGCAATGATGCCCATCAAGCCTGGCATTCCATATTCACTCGCATAATGAAGAATGATGGTGTTGCCGTTTTCAAACTCTTTACCGTCGTAATAAGCGTTGAACAGGACGCCAAGCAAGATAAAGACAAAGTAAATAAAGAAGGCCACGTAGCCCATCATCAACATTGCCTTTTTCGCATCGCCCATGTTTTTCGCGGCCATACAACGTTGTACCATCATCTGGTTACCGCCATACACGGTGGTGTGGAACATCGTCATTGCGATAACGCCGGCCCATACAGTCGTTACTTGGCTTAGGTCAAAACTTGTTTGTAGGGCATCGGTCATTCCTTTCGCTTTGAGTTCTGCCATGACCTCCGTCATTGGAGCAGGCATGCCATTCCAAACGGCTTCAATGATGATGAATGCGCCAATAAATAAGATTACTGCTTGAATCACATCGGTCCAAATGACAGCCGCGATACCGCCCATTACGGTGTAGATAAGGGCAATTGCAGTGACGATCATGATGCAGTACATCACGTCGATACCAGTAATGAACTCTAAAATCATTGCTGTCGCGTAGAGTACGGCTGCCGAGCTCAATGCTTGTTTGATAAGGAAGATAAACGACAAAGTCAGTCGTGAAGCCTTACCGAAGCGTCGTTCTTGATACTCGTAGATGGAGGTTAAACCGTTGTTGTAGAAAAACGGCATAAACACAGCCACGATGAAGAAGATCACCAGCGGATAATTGAGGTGAATCGCGATAACCGACAGGCCTTCTTTGTAAGACCAAGCTGGCCCACCAAGGAACGACATGGCACTCACGTAAGTACAAACGACAGAAATACCGATCGCCCACCAAGGGATGCTCTTATCACCCAAGGCGAATTGACTAGCTGAAGTGACTCGCTTTCCGATTACTGCACCCAGTACTAGCGTTAGGGCAATGTATCCGCCAAGGATGCTCCAGTTAAGTGCGCCAAACTCATGCATAATTAGGTCCTTCTAACTGTTCTTTCATTTGTGCAAATACGTCGTATCCAAGTTGCAGCAGGATATGAACGATGTCGATCGCCACCCAGTTTTCCTTCAGTAAATCGCCTTCGCGTCGCCAAATGTCCATAACGCGAAGTTCGATGTGTTTTCCTGTCGGAGCAAGACCGAGCCAGCCACTGTGACCCGTGTGAGTACCATGCATATGTGGCCAGCCACCTGTGGATACGTAGTCATTTTTGGCCAAAAAATTGACCTCAATATCGACACTTCGATCAGGGAAGGCGAACACGAATGGTGCTTGATGGTGGTTACGGAAACCTTTGATACCGCGCGTAGTGCCAATACCTGCTGGGCCGTACCACATAAAGTCACTGTGCCAGTAGTTTTCTAAATCCATCGAGAAGAGATCTTGACCATCAAAACGACCCAAGCAAGACAACATATCTTCGACTAATTGGGCGCTCTTCTCACTTTCTTTCAGAGACACAACAGAATGTTGGATACCGTTTGACGTCGCAGGCGAAGGGACTAAGCCATCGTGGCCTAAGCTTTTTCTAAGAGGGTTGCTTCCCGCTTGATTCATCGCATCGATGAAGTCTGGAATCATATATGATTCGGTGATTTGGTCGTTCTCCACACACACCATTTCGGTGTAACGTAAGTAGAGTGTTTTCCCTGTTGCAGGGATGCCAAACAGTGGCTGTTCAAACGTACCGATAAAGTAACCAGTAGAGTTGTACCAAGTGCGGCCTTCGTATTCGCCGTGCATCACAATCATTGGTCGGCGCTCGGCATCAGGTAAAGCATTAACAAGTGGTGAGAGGAAAGATTCGTGGGTTGCATCTGGGCCATTAAGATCGTTCACAGGGTGCGCCACGCACCATTTTACGTCAGGGTTCAAAGCTTGCAGAGCGGCCTGTTTTTGCTCTTTGTCTGCGGCTTTGAAGTAGTTCTGGTAGAACTGTTCGATGATGTTGAGTGACATGTTGCTTCCTTACTGTCTGTGATTTTAATAAATAGTGTTTAGTCAGCCGTTAGCCTTGCTGAAGCAGGATTTGCTTCCAGATTGCGGTCTCGTCAAACAAAGTGAATTCGCGACGAAGACCCCAAGGGCCAAACTCAGCGTGGCTGATCCCCATGATGTAAACCTCTTTTCCTGAGGGTTTACCAAACATCCCATATCCCTCATGCTTACCGTGCAAAGACCATCGAATTGCAGCGCGTGGTGACATCATGTCGTCATCTCGGCCAATACGATGGTGAACGGTAAATTGAGCATTTGGGAAAGACGCGCGAAGTGCCATCCAAAAATGATCGACTTCCGAGTGTGATAGGGCAGTTTGACCTCCAGTGTATTCGCCGATGCAAGCGCGGTCGTACTCTTTCGGTACTATAGAGAACTCGGCATTCATAAGGCTTCTGAGAATTGCTTCATAGCGCTGACCATATTCGTTGTCGTTGCCTACGCCCAAATAAGGTCCAGGAATGTCGACTTCAGGTGTGAACGGAAATGGGCTTGATTCCACGCCACCTTCAAATTCGATTTGTTGGCGTGCAAACTCTTCTGACGTCATACCCAGTTGTTTCGCGATATCGGCTTGATCGCGAACCAACCATTCGTCATTGATTTGGTTATTGATAGCGTGGCAATCTGCGATAATACGGAAACGAATTTTGCGGTTCGAGGCTTGCCCGTAGAAGCCGTTGCCACTGTGTGTTGCAGTAGAGATGATTCGATGAGAAGAAAGCATGCCTTGTTCCGGGGTGCCTGACCAAATGACGTCTTCGCCATATAGCGTGCGATCGGGAAACTCGGCCAGTGTCGCCATTGTTGCACTGATCACCCCTTCGTTTCCTTGAACGATAGAGAGTGGAGTACGCACAACAATGTCGGGAGAGTAGTAGTGTTCTAAGGTGTTTAAACCTCGGTCTTCCCAAATCTCTTTTGTGATACCAAGAATGTAGTCGGGAAAATCACGCCACTTTTCATCGAAGCCAACCATGGCCATAAATCACCTCCGTAATTGAATAATTATGTTTGAATTATGTTTTGATTACGTATTCAAAATATATCATGTTGCCATTTTGTCAACGGATTGTTTTTCGGTTGTTTAAATAGCGTGCTGATGATCAGATTTTTAACAATTGAGCGGAAAATAAACTAAAAAAGTACAGGCGAGATGGAAGCTATCTCTTATCGAGACGTGTTAATAAGAAAGGAGGTCAAAGTTTTTTGTATGAATTTTCTAGTATCTTATTGTTTTTTAATTGCTTAATTTATTTTGATCTGTTTGAATGGAAACAAATGATTAAGCCAAAACTGATAATCATGCAGATCAAGGCACCCAAATAGACTTTATCGCTAATATTCAGCTATTTTGGTGTCAATTATCCTAATATCTTTCAGATTTTCCCTTTGCATACGAATGCTTAAAGGCTTTTTTATTAAATCGGAAGTAGATAACGAATAAGCCACTAGAAAGGTGTTTATCTAGTGGCTATAACAGTCATAAGCACTCTATGAGTGCAACGATCAGGATAAAAGCGCAGGTAATGATAGCGAGATGGCAGGGATGAAGGTAATCAACATCAAGGCCACTATCATTGCACCAATCCAACCCATGATGGCTTTAGAGAGCGACTCTATCGGTACTTTGCCTACCTGACTTGCCATAAACAGGTTGGCACCCAGAGGAGGCGTAACAAAGCCAATGGCCAAGTTCACGATCATCACGATCCCAAAATGAACGGGATCCATGCCGAGTGCTGACGTAATGGGTAACAGAATTGGCGTGAGAATAACAATGGCTGCCAGCGTTTCCATAAAGGTACCGACAAGCAACAACAGGACATTGATGCAAAGCAGTATCAGAAGTTTGTTTTCAGTAATCGATAGAATGAACTGAGCAATCTCGGTCGGTAGACGTTCTAGGGTCAATATGCGGCCAAACGTCACGGACGCACCCACAATGACGAGTACTGCGCCAACTAACAGTGACGACTCTAGAATGATTTTCACAACTTGCGCTGGTTTGAGCTCTTTATAAACAAACATGCCAAAGAATAAGCCATAGAGCACACCAATGGCGGCTGATTCGGTAGGTGTGAAGATACCGGAATAGATACCGCCGAGAATGATCACGGGGAGTAGCATTGCCCAACTGGCTTCTTTTAGCGCATCAAGACGCTCTGCCCAGGTCGCTTTGCGCTCGTTACCTGTGTAGCCCCGCAATTTTGAGACAATTAGACAATAGCCGATCAATACCATACCGACGACCAAGCCAGGAATGATGCCCGCCATGAACATCTTAGTTACCGAGACTTCAGCTGTGATCGCGTAGACGATCATCACCACAGAGGGTGGAATAATGACGCCAATTCCGCCGGAGGACGCGATTAAAGCACCTGCAAAGCTGCGGTCGTAGCCTTTCTTCACCATCGAAGGAATCATCGTCAGGCCGATAGCGGCAACAGTGGCAGACCCTGTTCCAGAGATGGATGCGAAGAACATACACGCCACAATGGCCACGATACCAAGCCCGCCAGTAAAGTGGCCAAAGAAGACCTCCGCCACATGCAATAATCGTTTTGAGATCCCTCCTTGGCTCATAAGGTTACCTGCTAAGGTAAAAAGAACGACGGCGAGGAGAGGGAAGGAGTCGAGCCCTGTCACCAAGCCTTGTACTAAAAACTCGATGTTAAGGAATGGCAGGCTTAATATCGCGACCATACTGGCTGCCGCCAGAGCAATACCGACCGGAACGCCAATGAGCAGAAGCAGACCAAAGCTGCCAAACAAAAGTGCAGACGTCATGCGTTAAACTCCAATAGTCGGTTAGAAGTACGATACTTTGCTTTGATATGGCGATAGCGTTGGCGAGAAAAGCGAACTCGTTCATTGCTGGTGGAGCACGCGTTCACACGTTGATAAATGCTTGTCACTAGGCGCGCGCAGCTTAATAGTGCGCAAACTAAAACAGAGGCATACAAACACGCAATAGGAATTTCCATTGCGGGTGCAATCTGACCGAGTTGCAGGCTGCGGTTTATAACCTTAAATCCAAACCAGGCGACAGTGGCACTAAAGGCAAGGTAGATAAGATCAGAAACAATCAAACTGAATTGCGTCCAATTGCCCGGAAGTTTATCGATGAACACACGAATGCGGATGTGCCGATCATCTCGGATACAATAGCTGATACTCAGGTACATCGCCCATACGAATAAATAACGAGCCAGCTCTTCAGCCCACGCGATCGTTGCATCGAACAGGCGTAGGGCGATTTGCAAGCACAGTAAAGTTGTCATCGTTGAGATCGCGATAACGATAAGGGTTGGTTCTAGGTATTTGCCTAGTAAGCGAAACCACTTCATGTTCACCTCCAAAACGAGAAAGCACGACCTGTTGCCAGATCGTGAAAAAGAGTGGGAGTTATAGGCGTTCTATCTCGGCCATCACGTTGTCAAACAAGTCTTTACCCGTTTTACTGCGCAAGTCCTGGTACACGGCCGCATTCATTTTCTCTTTCATGATGCTGCGTACCTCGTCTGGGACGATGTTAACCGTCATGCCTTTTGCTTCGAGCTCTTTGATTACTTCTTGGTTTTGCTGCGCGGCGAGCTCACGCTGTTTTGCGATGGTTTCTTTGCTTACTTCACTGATCAGCGCCTGTTGCTCTACAGGCAGTGAATCCCAAAACGATTTGTTCATGAACAGCACGTAGTTAGTGTAAATGTGGTTAGTCAAAGAGAGGTATTTCTGCGCTTCATAAAAGCGTTCGGCATAAATTGAATAGATGCCGCTTTCTTGAGCGTTAATCAGACCTTGTTGGAGCGAGGTAAAAATTTCTCCCCAAGACAGAGGTGTTGGCGCAGTACCAATAGATTTCCACGCGCTTATTTGAGTGGGGTTAGATGCCGAGCGAATCTTTAGCCCTTTCAGGTCCTCAATACTATCAATTGGCTGTTTGTTGTTGGTCACGCTACGAAAGCCGACCTCCATAAAGCCAAGTCCATGAAAGCCTTTTGATTCCATAGCATTCAACAATGGTTGTCCGATCTTCTCACTGTCGAGCGCTTTGTGTGCTTGCTCTTCGCTATCAAAAAGGTAGAACACGTCGAGCACGTTAAACTCTGGGACGTAGGGAGAGAGTAAAACTGACGCACCAAACGTCATTTGTAAGTTGCCTTGCTGTACGAGTTCAGTCGTCTCACGCACATCGCCTAGTTGTCTTGCCGGATAGATTTCAACTTCTATCTCACCGTTTGAGCGAGCTTCCACTTCTTGTTCGAAATAGAGCATTGCTTTGTGTACGGGAGAGGTTTCTTGACTGTCATGAGCAAGACGAATAACACTGGTTGCAAACGTATTCATACTGCTAAATGCAAGCCCCAGTGCGGTAAGTGAAGTAAGGATTGCTTTCTTCATCGTTCTTCCTTGTTTCTAGTATGACCTGCCATTGGCATTCGTCGGCAAGTCACACAACTTTTTATGTTTTTATAAATTAGTTGAGCAATTCATATCCATTTTGCATACGAATCCAAAATAAAACATTAAAGTAACAAGTCAATAACAAGATTGATGAATTGATGAGGAATTAAATAACGATTGGTGAAAATTTAATCGTGATCACAGAAAATGCCTTACTCGAAAGCAAGGCATTTTGTTTATGAAGAATGAATAAAAATGGATTTATTAAATGGTGCTACTACGTTCGATCAAGGTGCCTTGCTCGAAAAGGTATTCGCCAGTTGCATCCAGGTTGCCGTTGATTCGATTCATCAAGTCTTCAACCGCTCGTTTAACAATTTTGTCGACTGGTTGAGCAATGGTGGTCAAATCATAGCTCGGCCATGCAGACATCGGAATGTTATCTACACCCATCACAGAGAAGTCTTGGGGGATCTTTGCTCCGGCTTGTCGCAAGCCATCCATAACGCCCATTGCCAAAATGTCGTTTGCACAGAAAATCGCATCGGGTTTGCTAGTGTGCGACAAGATCGCTTTCGCCGCTTCTAAGCCTGCTTCAAAGCTGTACTTGGCTTGGATAAAGGTTGGTGACGGGGAGCCGAGTTCTTGCAATTTTGAAGAGAAACCCAGCCAACGCTCTTCACTGGTCATGGAGCCAGCATCGCCACTGATGTAAGCACACTGTTTTGCGCCTTTCTGCGTTAAATACTCGGCTGCTTGTTGGCCCGCCAAGCGGTTATCAATACCAGAGCTGTTGGCATTAATGCCTTCGGCGTAGCGGTTGATCAAGCTTAAGTGAACGCCAAACTTTTCGCATTGGGCAAACGCGCGTGAGGTTAAACGGCTGGTGGCGATAACGAGTCCGTCCACTTGGTATTCAATGGCGCGTGAAATGGCGAGATCGAGGTCGTCTTTGTCGATAGGGCAAAGCACAACTTGTCCGCCACGCTTTTGAATTTCGACAGCCAAAGCACGAGATTGCATGTCGTACATTGGGTTTGATTCGCTATCTAACGCAATCGCCACCAAGCCTGAACGATTCGAAATCAGACCTCGGGCGATGGCATTCGGTGTGTATCCGAGCTTAGCTGCGGCATCCATCACCATTTTGCGTTTCTTCTCGCTAATACTCGCAGTCGGGCTGAATGCTCTAGATACCGTCGATTGAGAGACGCCGAGCATCTTCGCGACGTCGATCGAAGTTACTTTCGCTTTAATGGTGATACTCCTTATTTAAGGCCATTGAACCTTCTCATACGTGCTGAGTGTATGGGCTAGGGGATTTCTGTGTCTAGAGCATTACATTGATAAGGCGTAAATATCAGAGAAAACTCAAGAATTCATCACATTTCTCTCTTGTTTGAAGCCATCAATGATCATTTTGTGTTCAGACCCAACACAAAAGAAGCTAACGCCGAGTTCACGCCATTCCCGAGCTTGTTGAGCCGTCGCGACAAACATGCCAACAGGTTTATTGGCGGCTCTGGCCGCTTCGATTACTCGCATACTTGCTTGTGCGACTTTCTCATCATGAACGCTATCAGCACCATAAGCGACAGTGAGATCAACTTGGCCAATGAAGAGCGCATCAATACCTTCAACATTGGCAATCGCTTCAACATTTTCGACCCCTTGAGGGTCTTCAATTTGTGCAATGACAATCGTATTCGCACGGCTGTCTTTTAAGTGTTCAACCATGGGCTTAGTGGCGTATTGCGCTGCTCGACTGGAACCAGCATACCCTCGGCCACCTTCTCCGTAATGGCAGATTTTCGCCAGTTGCGTCGCTTGCTCAGCAGTACAAACATGGGGAATTTGTACACCCGCCGCGCCACAGTCAAGCGCGTTCAAAATGGTTGAAGGAGCGCTGTCTTGTACTCGTACCACGCACGCGAGGTCATTCGCTCTAGCCGCCATGATGCACAGATCAAGCGAGGAACGATCGAAAGGTGCGTGCTCTGCATCCAGTACCACAAAAGGCAACTCTGCCAGTGCCAATACCTCGATAATGTGAGGGTGAGGGGTTTTAACAAATGTACCTAATAGCGTTTCTTTAGTCAGACGTTGTTTAAAATTGCTCATGATTATCTCCTTTGCAAAGGTATGCAAAAACTAACACGGAGAAATGTAAATGATGAGTAAAAGTGATGTGATCTAAAACTCATTTTTGATTAAAAATTAAACTCAATCAAGGTCATTATTACTTGCTTTTATTTGTTTAAATTAATTAATACAAAGGCTTAAGGGTTGTTTTTGTGGTTTGTTGACTTAACTTGTCAAATGTTAATTAAGTGTTTAATCTGATTTTGCATTCGTATCCAAAAGCATGAAAATAACCGTTCGTCAGCCTCAATGTTCAAGGAGAAAACCAATGGCACGCATTTTAAAAAACGGAATCACTGAAGAAGCATCAGCATCAAACGACGCAAAAGTGCGTCAGATTGTTGAAAGCATTCTTGCTGATATTGAATCGAAAGGTGATAGCGCTGTACGTGAGTTGTCTGAAAAGTTTGATAACTGGTCGCCGGAGCAATTCCGCCTGTCAGAAGAGCAGATCCAAGCCTGTGTGGATGCGCTTGATGAATCGACTCGTCATGATATCGAGTTCGCTCAGCAACAAGTTCGAAACTTTGCTCAAATTCAACGTGACTCAATGAAAGACGTCGAAGTAGAAACCATGCCTGGTGTGGTACTGGGGCATAAAAATATTCCAGTAAACAGCGTGGGTTGTTACATCCCTGGCGGTAAATACCCATTGGTTGCATCCGCTCACATGAGTGTACTGACGGCGAAAGTCGCGGGCGTAAAACGTGTTATTGCTTGTGCGCCACCGTTTAATGGCCAGCCGAATGTGGCGATTGTCGCTGCGATGGCAATGGCGGGTGCGGATGAAATCTATTGCTTCGGTGGTGTTCAGGCGGTAGGTGCAATGGCTCTGGGGACGGAGACTATTGCACCGGTCGATATGATTGTAGGGCCGGGTAACGCATTTGTAGCAGAGGCAAAACGTCAGCTGTTTGGTCGCGTTGGTATCGATTTGTTTGCAGGCCCAACGGAAACCCTAGTCATTGCCGATGAGAAAGGTTGTGACCCAGAATTAGCAGCAGCAGACTTGCTTGGTCAGGCTGAGCATGGTTACAACTCTCCCGCTGTATTGTTGACCAATAGCGAAACATTTGCGCAAGAGACCATCAAAGAGATCGAACGTCAGTTAACCATTCTCCCAACGGCTGAAGTTGCGGGTAAAGCGTGGGCAGATTACGGACAAGTGATTGTGTGTGATAGCTACGAAGAAATGATGGAAGTGGCAGACGATATCGCTTCTGAACACGTTCAAGTGATGACGGAAGATCCTAAATACTTCCTAGATAACATGACCAACTACGGTGCCTTGTTCCTAGGTCGTGAAACCAACGTCTCTTACGGCGACAAATGTATTGGTACCAACCATACACTGCCAACGAAGAAAGCGGCGCGATACACCGGTGGTCTCTGGGTAGGTAAATTTATCAAAACCTGTACTTACCAGCGTGTAACGGAAGCTGCGTCGCTAAAAGTCGGTGAGTACTGCTCTCGCTTGTGTGCACTCGAAGGTTTCGCAGGTCACAAAGAGCAAGCGGATATTCGTGTACGCCGTTACAAAGGCAAAGTGGAAGAGGCGTAATATGTCGAAACTTGCCTTAGTCACAGGCGGCAGTGGCGGACTGGGTGCCGCCATTTGTCGCAAGCTAGCTGAATGGGGATATCGCGTAATTCTGACTTACAACAGTAATCAGAAAGCGGCCGAGGATGTGCTTTCTTCGCTGCCACGTAACGAGCATCTAGCATTCAAACTGAACGTGGCAGATTCTAGTGCGATTGAACAGCTTAAACATCAAGTCAGTGAAATAAGCGACAAGCTGGATCTGTTGGTCAACTGTGCGGGGATGACGAAATTCGTCGCGCACTCTGATTTGCAAAGCTTAGATGACCAGCTGTTTGACCAAATATTCCAAGTGAATGTTCGTGCGCCTTTTGCCATGGTTCGAGCGTTTGAGCCTTGGCTTAAGCAAGCCAATGGTTGTGTGGTGAACATTACCTCTATCGCGGCACAGACTGCGATGGGGAGCAACATTGCTTACTGTGCAAGTAAATCTGCCGCGGAGAACATGACCCGTTCTTTAGCTCGCGCTCTGTCTCCCGATGTTCGAGTTCTGGCTGTTGCTCCAGGGCTTGTCGACACTGAGTTTGTCAAAGGTTTGGATGACGCATGGCGTAATCAACAAGAACAATCCACACCGCTTAAGCGTTTAGCCAATGATGAAGAAGTCGCTCAAGCCGTGTACGCCGCAGCAGAAGTTTTGACCTTCTCGACAGGCAATACCATCGCGGTTGATGGTGGGCGACCTTTAGGTCTGTAACTAACAATTCAAAGGCTAGGTCCAAACAAGGACAACAAGGATTTACAATGACTCTACAATCTAAAATGAATAATAATCTGGTCCGCTACATGGAACTGATTCCGGGTACGAGTGCGTTTATTGATGCGCGCACGCCAGGCAGTGATCTGAAAGATAACTTCTGCATTATCGGTGCTGGGGTGGCAGAAAGCAGTCGTCAGCATGTTCATATTCGCGATACGGCGGGCTTTAACATTGGTGCCGCAGGCCAACCGCCGGGCATCAAAAATTCGTTGCACTCTCATCGCACCGCTGAGCTTTTCTTGGTGTTCAAAGGTCAGTTCCGTTTTTATTGGGGGAACGATGGAGAGCATGAGGCGGTGTTGTCTCACGGTGACGTCATCTCGATTCCAACCAATCTCTTCCGTGGATTTGAAGTGGTTGGCCGCGATTACGGCTTTATGTTCTCGGTACTTGGCGGCGACGATTCAGGTGGCGGCGTTATTTGGCATCCAAACGTTATTAAAGACAGTCAAGGTTATGGTTTATACCTCAAAGCCGATGGCACACTCGTGGACACCATTAATGGCGACCCGGTGCCACAAGAATCAGAATTGATGCCGCTGCTTACCGAAGAAGAGCTCGCGACCTTCGATACCTACACCGCAGAAGAGATGATGCCATTTGTCGCTCTGCAAAAAGATTATCGTGAAATCAAAGGCGATTTCGGCGGAAGCAACGTGAAACAATACGCCTTAACGGGTCATCCTTTGGCGAGTTATGACTTCCAAGTAAAGAGTGAAGATGAAGTGAGCATCATGGCTTATGAGCTTTCTGAAGGTGGCTCGATTCCTCAACACTGCCGAGAAGAAAAACAAGTGCTTATCAACTTTGATGGCGATACTGAAGTGGTCCTCACGCATCAAGGCGAACAAGCGAGTGTTGTTTTAACGCGCGGTGATGTGCTGAATGTTCCAGAAGGTGCGTCTTATTCACTGACGAACTTGCGGGGTAATAGTTTGACGTATTGCATTCTTGGCTCTGATCAACCAAAGCCGCTTGCAGGAGAATAAAATGACGCAACCCACCTCGTTAGTTTGGCTACCCGGACTACTTTGTGATGGCACATTGTTTGAGGATATCAACCGAGCGTTGCCAAGTTGGGTTGAGCCTTCATGCCCGACGCTGGCTTCATTGCCGTCAATGGAACAGCTGGCGCAGAGAGTGTTGCAAGACGCACCGCAGGAGTTTGTCTTGGGTGGCTTATCAATGGGTGGGATTCTTGCCTTTGAGGTGTACCGTCAAGCGCCAAACAGAGTCAAAGGCTTGATCCTCATGGATACCAATGCAGCAGATGAAAAGCCAGAGGTGACACAAAAGCGTGATGCACTGGTTAGCCGTGCGTTAAGTGGTGAGTTTGAACGCATTACGGCTGACACTCTGATGCCTGTGCTGATTCATCCAAGCCGTTTGCAAGACAAAGCGTTAACTGAGCGTATCGAAGGCATGGCGGTTAATGTAGGTTTGGAGGCATTTGAAGCACATGCTAAAGCGTTAGCAACTCGCCCGGATGCTCGACCTTTATTGGCGGACATTCAAGCTCCTACGTTGGTGATAACAGGTAAAGAAGATAAGCTTTGTCCGCTAGACAATCATCTGCTCATGGAGAGATGCATCCCAAACGTCACACTTCATGTTATCCCTGAGTGTGGGCATCTATCTACGCTTGAGCAGCCTTTAATTATTAGTGAAGTGATGGCTACTTGGCTTCAAGATAACTTTGCTTAGTGTTGATAAGAACTTCATCACTCACCACCTTAAGGTTACTTGGGTATAGGTGGTGAGCGATGAGTATTATCAGAAGTAGTAGCGAATACCTGCCGCGAATTGATCATCACGGTTTTCGAATTTGCTGCCATCGTACTGATCTTTACCTAGGTCGAACTGGTATTCAGTCCAAACTAGGAATTTGTTCTTCTGGAAGTGGTATTCAAGACCAGGGATCAGCAAGTTACGCTCGTAACCTTGTGTCTCGTCACCACTATCCTCCATGTAGTTGTAGTTCAACGTTGGGCGCAAGCCGTTGTCGAAGTGGTAGTAAGTGTAGATTTCGCCACCTAGGGTATCGAACATTACGTCCGTACCGCCTTGGCTCACTGCTTCCCAGTTTTCGCCAACGTGGAAAGTCGCACCTGCGTAGAAGCCACCGTTGCTGTAGTTTGCGCCCAATAGCATGATGCGCATGTTGTCGCCGTTTTCTACGCCAACCACGCTTGCGTCTAGATCCGCAACTTCATTTTGATGGTAAGCCGCACCAAGTGTTACGCCATCAACGGGTTTGTAAGTGATCGAAGCACCCATGCCGTTTTTCAATGAGGCTGTCGCATTGCTTGCTAGAGCAACATCTTCACGCGTGGTTTGGTAAGTAAAGCCGTAGCTCACTTTTTCATTGATTGAATTACGGTACGTGATTGAGTTTTCTGCACGACCAGCACCGGATGCGATACCCCAGTCAGCTAGGTTGTAAACACCTGAGCCACGAGTACCGAATACACGACCTAAATCGGTGTACCATGCTACGTCGTAGAAGGTAGACCACTGCTTAGTACCCGCAGCAATCTTGCCATATTTTTCGTGATCAACACCTGCGTATAGCAAGCGGTCGTAAATGTTGTCGCCGTTCGCGCCAGAGTTGTAGCCCCATTCCGCGTGACCGAAACCAGTCCAGCCGTTATCCAGACCCATTTGGCCTCTCAAACCGAAACGTGAGCTGCCGCTGTTCCATTCGCCGTTGTCATCACCGCCACGGTCTTGGTAGCGAAGATCGAAACGGCCATCGATGGTTAGGCTGTCGCCAGCGTCATTAACAAAAGTGTGTGCAGCAAAGGCTGAGCTAGAAGTAAGCGCTGCTAAAATCACTGCAGAAAGGGTCGACTTTTTCATCATCAATCTCATTATTCAGGGCGCAGAAAGCCACCGTGCGTTCATGCCCGTTTTGAATAAGGGTTCTATCTTGAGGTTGTGCCCCATCCTTGAGGCACGAGTTGGGAGCATGTCGCCTGAACCGAGAGGGGATTCAGGCAACATAAAGGCGGGTTGACAATCCGCCCCTAGGACTTCTTATAGAGAAGGGTTTAGGATCTGTTGAGTACGTTCGAACACGTCTAGACCTTGCTGTTTTAGCCAGTAAGGAAGGTCGATCAGTACCCAGTTCTCAGATAGCTTGTCGCCGTCACGGTAGTAAACATCAACCACTTGCATGTCTGCACGTACTTCACCACCTGTCATACCTAGGAAACCACCGATAGGTGTGTTAGATAGGTTTGGCCAGCCGAAGAAACAAGAGAAGTTACCTTCTGCGAAACGACATACGTGGCCGTTAAACTTCTTGTCTTTCAGATTGTTACGGAACGGCAATTGGTGCTGCTGTTGGTAACGAGGAATTGTGTAAGACGCACCGATACCACATGGACCGTACCAGATCATGTCTTTAGACCAGCTCTTCTCAAGAACTTCTGGTGGGCAACCCATAGCGCCGCTGTCGTTCAGTGCAGATAGGTCATCAACCATCTTGTTCACTAGTGCTAGTGTTGCTACGCCTTCTTCTGGTGCTGCGTCTTCGAACAGTAGACCGTCGTGGTTACGAGGACCAGGGTATACGAAGTGCTTACCTGTTGATGGTGGTAGTGGGTAACAACCCGCTTGGTCCATCGCGCCTAGAAGGTCTAGGAATAGGCCAGTCTTAGTGATCTTGCCGTTTTCAACACAGTTAAATTCTGCGTAACGGATGTTCATGATTTTGCCAGTTGGGCGCATGCCTAGGTATTCAGCGTCGAATAGACCCATGAAGTGACCCATGCTCATTACCCAGATTTCACCTGATGTTACTTCGTTCTCACCACCGATGAAGATGTCTTGACGACGCTGCATGCGAGTCATTGATTTCATCAAAGGAGCCCAGAAAACGTCAGCCGCTGCTTGAGCGCCTTGTTGCTCACGGAATGGGTAAACACCACGCCATAGGTAATCTTCTGAAGTGTGTGCTTTTAGTACTTCTGCCACGTTCTCGTGAGTTGCGTTTTCCATTGCGCTGAAGTATTCACGTACAACGCGTTTCGCTTCTTGATATTTAGACATAATAAACTCTCTTATTTGCTGTCGAGTCGGCTTTGGGAACAGGACTCGAAATTAAGTTTTTTCATCCGGCCGGGGAGCCAGCCGGAGTTTTTGAAATTCAGTTACGCTTTTGCTGCTTCGGCTTTTTTGCTCTTATCGAAAACGCCGTCTTTTAGTGTCTCTGGCAGTGATAGCCATAGAAGACCAGCAAGGATCCATACGATTGGTGAACCCCACATTGCGGTTTGTAGGTCGGTACGCTCTTGGATGAAGATAAGTACCATTGGTGCCCACATACCGAGGATACGACCGCCGTGGAATAGCGCTGCGCCGTAGCTACGTAGGTGTGCTGGGAACAGTTCTGAGAAGTAACCACCCCATACCGCTGAAGAAGACAGACCGAAGTTGTAAATCAGACCAAGTAGAGCCAGCATGTTTAGGCCGCCAATCACCATGTCGCCAGGTGCAACAAAGAAGATTGAAACCATGATGCCCGCTAGGATGAAGCCAAATGCGTTCACCTTACGACCGAATTTGTCAGCTACCCAACCCCAGAACCACGCACCAAACAGTGAACCAAATGCTGAGATAGAGAAGATGAGACCGATGGTTGCACCGTCGAACATACGTACATCACGTAGGTAAGTGGTTACGAAGCCACCAAAGAATTGGAAACCGTAGAAGTTAAGGCCAGCCAGTAATAGACACGTTAGAGTGATCTTACGGTAAGGCTTGCTTAGCATTTCGCCCCAAGAGCCTTTTTTCGCTGGTGCATTTGATTCTTCTGCTTTTGCTTGCTCTTCTTCACCGTAAGCGATCACTTTGCTGTCGCTAGGTAGTACAAAGATCATGACAACAGCCGCTGCCAATGGTGGGATACCACCTACAAGCATTAGGCTTTCCCATGGTGCATCAATGCTTGCAATAAATGCTGCATACGCACCCATTACCATCAGTGCTACAGAGAACATAGAAGACGCGAATGCCGTCAACTTACCACGTACCGTTGGCGTAAATAGGCCGATCATTAGGCTTACTGCCACGGTGAAGTAACCACCCAGTGACAAACCAATGATGAAACGCATTGCTGCCCATGTTGCGTAGTCGGTGAACATCATATTGATGATCGTTGCGCCACCGTTTAGGGCTGTGATGGTAATAAGAGTGGATTTCTTACCAAATTTTGTTGCGAACCAAGCACAGCTCAATGCACCGATAAGTGCACCAACCGACTGCCATGTATAGAACTGGGCAGTGTCTGACAGGCTAATACCATCATACGCTTCAACGATGTATGGGCGTACGTAGTCAATAATTACAAAGTTATAACAATAGAAAAAGTAACCAACCAGTATCGCTAGATAGGCAGCTACCCTTTGAATCATAGGAACTTCGCTCATGTGTCTTTTGGCATTCATGACCGATAAACCTCTATTTCACTTAGGATTTGTTGCTATTCAAACTCAATGAACACGATCTTATTTGGATCATCTTCGATTTCGTGTCGGTGTGAATCATAGTTTTTTTAAGGTCATTAGATCCGTGATCAATATCAATTTTAAAATGAATGCGTACCCAATTAGTGGTTTTTAGTGATGGGAGTCTCATTAAATCGGTCTTTTTGGCATTTTTGAATATATAACCGTCTATATTGGTGATTGTAGTCACAGTTATGGCGGGATTATCGTTTAGATATGCTTTTTTAAAGTAATATCCAAGCACAAATAATTAGCACCCAGAATTATGGAAACCCTGAAATGGTTACGTACTCAAGTTTTGTGGTGATTGCGTTATACGTGTTAATCACCATATTAATCAGCTATTTAGTGAATAAGCGCTACAGCAATGGTGGCGACTTTTCTACGGGTGGAAAGCAATTTGGCTGGTTTACGGCAGGTGTTTCGATACTTGCGACTTACATTAGTGCGATGACGTTTGTAGGGATGCCAGGTTGGGTTTATAGCTCTGGCATGGAAGCGATGAGTATTCACCTTAACTATCCCATCGTTATTTTTTTCACTGTCATTTTCTTTGTACCTGTCTTCTATAAGCTGGGCCTGACTTCGATTTATGAATATCTTGAGCACCGCTTTGGGGTGTATGCAAGAACCATCAACTCGATTGTGTTCATTGTGGTTCAATGTATCTCTGCGGGTGTGATTCTGTATGCCGTGGCGCTGATCTTAGTGCAAGTTCTGCCTATCAGTATTTCTGAAGCTATTATCTACATTAGTATTTTCACCGCTTGCTATACCTATGCGGGTGGGATTTCCACGGTGATCTGGACCGATATGTTGCAATCTGCAGTATTGGTAGCAGGCAGCATCGCTATCTTTGCCATTCTAATGACAGAGATTAATGCGGCAGATTACCTTTCTCGTGATCACCTGAATATCATCAACTTAGATTTTGATTTGGGCGTAGATACCACACTCTGGGCTGGCGTGGTTGCCGTGAGCTTTTTGCATTTGAGTGTGTACGGCACCAACCAATTGATCATCCAACGCACGTTAGCGACGAGATGTGAAAAGACGGCGCAGAAGTCGATGCTGTTGTGTGGTTACGGTGCGTTTTTCGTGTACTTGTTCTTCGCGGTACTCGGTGTTCTTTTGAGTGTTTTCTATCAAGATCAATCGTTTGAAAACAGCAACGAAGTGATTTTGGATTTCGTCTTCAACCACACTAACCCAATCGTCGTTGGTTTGATCATTTCCGCGTTGGCGGCGGCCGCAATGTCGACCTTGGATTCGACCTACAACTCAATGGCGACTGTCGCGACGTTCGATATCTACAAGCGTTTCGTTCGCCAAAGTGCCGATGATGAGCACTACGAAAAAGTCGCAAGAAAGATGAGTTTGCTCGCTGCGGCTATGGTGGTAGTGCCAGCTCTTCTGGCAGTATCGAATGAATCGGTACTCAAAACCATCGCTAGTCTGACTTCTATCTTCGTTGGTATCCGTTTGGGTTCATTCGTGCTTGGCTTATTCTGGGCGAAAGCCAATGAGAAAGGCGTGATCGTTGGCAGTATAATGAGTGTGATTGCGGTGTTTACTGCGATATATCTCGACGTGGCTTGGCCGTGGTTCGCGCCAATTGGTACGTTCGTCTTCCTGTTGTTTGGTGTGTTAGTGAGCCGTCGTTGGGGCGCTGTGACCGCCGAGCAACAAATCTTTATCAATAATCAAAAACATCTTTTTGCAAAGCCAACCGCAAGCCATTACGGGCTGTTGGTGTTCGCTGTGGCGACCATCGCTGCTTGTATGGTTCTCCCTGATTGGCTTTATGCTGCATTGTCGTAATAGGTAAGTTTATGCTGTCCATCTTTGATATTTACAAGATTGGTGTGGGCCCTTCTAGCTCTCACACCAATGGTCCAATGATCGCGGGTTACCACTTCACTCGTTTGATTGAATCTAACTTGGCAAAAGTGGTTCGTATTCAAGTTGATTTATACGGTTCACTTTCGTTAACGGGGATTGGTCACCATACAGACCGTGCGACCATTTTGGGTCTGTTGGGTAACAAACCAGATACCATCAAAATCGCTTCTGCGAACAAAGCGATGCGCAAGGCAATTGAAGAGGGCATGATGTCTGTCGATGGCCGTCATGAAATCGAATTCAACTACAAAACGGACATGTTGTTCCATGAAGAGAACCTTCCTCTGCATGAGAATGGCATGACGATTACTGCGTTAGATGCGCATGGCAATCAGGTTGGGTTTGAAACTTACTACTCTATCGGTGGTGGGTTCATCGCAACGGCGGATGAACTGCAAAATGGCAGTGCGACTGCTCCCGTAGAAGTTGAGTTTCCATTCTCCAGTGCAGACGAAATGTTGGCACAGGCAGAGAAGAATGGCATGAGCCTTGGCGGCATGATTCTGAAAAACGAACAAGCGTTTCAGGATATGGAAGCCATCAATCAACGTGCAGAACAGATCTGGCGTGTGATGACGCGTTGCATGGAGCGTGGTTTCGAAACAGAAGGCATCTTGGATGGCGGCTTGAATGTGACCCGCCGTGCGCCTAACTTGCTGAAGAAGCTTGAAGCAAATGAAGCAATCGAAAACGATCCGATGGAAATCATGGATTGGATTAACCTGTTTGCTTTTGCTGTGAGTGAAGAAAACGCGGCTGGTGGACAAGTCGTAACGTCGCCAACTAATGGTGCGGCGGGTGTGATTCCGGCGGTATTGATGTACTACCATCGCTTCATCAAAGAGCTTGATACTAAACAGCTTAAAGACTTCCTTGCTGTGTCCGGTGCGATTGGCATTTTGTACAAAACCAATGCGTCTATTTCGGGTGCCGAAGTAGGTTGTCAGGGTGAAGTCGGTGTTTCTTCTTCTATGGCGGCAGCTGGCTTGACCGCGCTACGTGGTGGCAGCAATGAGCAAATTTGTATTGCGGCTGAGATTGCCATGGAGCACTCACTAGGCATGACTTGTGACCCAATCGGTGGCTTAGTGCAAGTACCGTGTATTGAGCGTAATGCAATGGGCGCAATGAAAGCGATCAATGTATCTCGCATGGCATTAAAGCGTAATAGTAAATGTCTGATCTCGTTGGATAAGGTAATTGAAACCATGTACCAAACGGGCAAAGACATGAACAAGAAATACCGTGAGACGTCACTGGGTGGGTTAGCTTTGATTCACCTAGCGCCGCCTTGCGAATAATGAGTTAGGCACATCTAACCAACAAAAAAGCCGAAGCACTGAGATGCATCGGCTTTCCTTTTTTGGAGCGTTTATAACTTAGCTATGCGTTTGCTCACCTTTTGGTGTGCTTTGGTTTGGTTGATAGTGCAAAATCACCATCGAGGTGGGTGACAGCAAGACTTCGCCTTCAGCATGTCCTGGGTTGAGGTTACGTACGTTTGTATCACAGATCGTCACCCATTCTTGCTTTCGCTCATTGGGGAGCTTAAAGCGCGCTGTGGCGTTAGTTTGGTTGATGAGGTAAACCAGCTCTTGTCCTTCTTTACCGATACCAAGGTGAAGTGCGACAGAGCTTAAACGGTTCCAATCATCGTGCTCCATTAAGCGACCGTCTGTACGGCGCCAGAAAATACGGTTGTTATTGCGATTCTCGCCACTGAAAGCTCGGATAAATGGCACCATGTATTGATTTCGGTTGGCGACCATTTGTGACATCCATGCTTTGAAATGTTGCTTACGTTCTGTCTCTTCCCAGTTCAGCCAACTGGTTTCGTTATCTTGGCAATAGGCATTATTGTTACCGCCTTGGGTGTGAGACAGAACATCAGCAGTGAGAATGTGTGGGATACCGAAGGCAAACAGCAAGCTAGCAATAAGGTTGCGTTTTTGCTTCTCACGCGTGGCGATGATCATCAGATTTTCGGTCTCGCCTTCAACACCGTAGTTTTCTGAACGATTGTCACCGTGACCGTCGCGATTTTCTTCGCCATTGGCTTCGTTATGTTTGTGCTTGTAAGACACTAAATCTTGCAGTGTGAAGCCATCGTGATACGTGATGTAATTTACGGTGAGTTTGTATGGCCAGTTCGCTGCACTGTAAATGTCACGAGAGCCCATTAATCGAGTGGCAAACTCTTTTAAATAGCCTTGATCACCGCGCCAAAAACTTCGGGAAATATCACGCAGTTTGTCATTACATTCGTTCCAACCAAATGGAAAGTTACCCACTTGGTAGCCATTTGGACCAATATCCCAAGGTTCGGCAATCAATTTGGTTTCACGCAAAATTGGGTCTTGCGCAACGGCTTTAAAGAAAGCTGCTTCTGGGTTGTAATCATCGCCCTGTCGACCTAACGTTGCAGCCAAGTCAAAACGGAAGCCATCGACTTTAAATTCGCTAACCCAGTAGCGCAATGTATCCATCACAAGGTTTAAGGCTGGTTGGTAGGTGAGATCCACTGTATTTCCGCAGCCAGTGTAATTGGCGAAGTGGTTGCCATGTTTGATGTAAAAACAGGAGTCGAGGGCTTTCAGGTTGAAAATTGTAGGCCCTTCACCACCTTCAGCAGTGTGGTTGTAAACCACGTCGAGAATCACTTCGATGCCGTTTTTATGCAATTCGCGAATTGTTGTTTTTAATTCCGTAACGGCGTCTTGTTCTGCGTAGCGCGGATCGGGCACCATAAAGAGATAAGGGTTGTATCCCCAATAATTGACCTTTTCCATCTCTAGTAGGTGAGGCTCATGCATGCATGCTGCGACAGGTAGCAATTGCAGCGTGTTGATGTTTTGCTGTTTGTAAAAGGCCAGCATTTCAGGTGATGCAAGACCTAAATAGCGCCCCTTCAGCTTGTCCTCAACCTCAGGGTGGCGTTGGGTAAGCCCTTTGACGTGGGTCTCAAACAACACCATCTCTTCTCTGGGTATACGCGGGTGAACCGTGTTTTGCCAGTCAAAATCATCTTCGATAACGACGCACTTCGGCATATCGAAACTTTTGGCTGGAGAGTAGGGAGGGTGATAGTGGAGGGCTTTATCTATTGATTTTGCGTACGGATCAGAAATTAACAGTGGCTCGTCCTTGTGGGAGACAAGATAACCGTATTTTTGCCCCGGCTTAATATCTGGAATAAAAGTATGAAGTATGCCAGCGTATTCATTCGGTAAACCGTGAAGCTCGTAGCTGCCATCGTCTGCAAACAATGCCAGTTGAATGTCTTTTACGCCCGGAGCATGAATAGAGAAGTTACAGCCTTCTTTATTCAATGTTGCGCCCAGCGGGTAGGGGCGAGAGAGAAGTCGTGTCATCGGAGATACTTTATTTAATATTTATTGCTACCTTTAGGAAACTATAAGTTAAAAACTTTGTCTTACTAAGGTCAACCACCCTAAATATAAAAATATTCGTGTAATTTAATTACTTTATGTGACGGCTTAGAGTCAAAAATATGAAATGGCTATCACTTTGTAGCGGCTCAAAACCGAACAAACTTACTAATTCCTCCCTAGATTGGTGATCTGACTCGAAAAAACACCATTCGGTAAATTTTCTACTCCCTTCTCATCCCCCTTAAATTAGTTTAGGGCGGAGGAAGTCATCCTTGTACGCCTCGGGTAATCTCACAACTGTTGAAACAAACGGGGATTCGTTCCCATCTTACCTCTCTTTCTTTAGGTGTGTTTTTACTGCCTATATTCACCTAAAAGAGTGAGCAGGGAAGACAGAATTATAAATACCCTTAATGGAGTTAAGAATGAAAAAAGTAAGTGCAATTGCTGCTGCTGTAGCTGCAACTTTAGCTGCTGGTTCTGCATTCGCAGTGGATTTCCACGGTTACATGCGTGCTGGCGTTGGCGTGAACGCTGACGGTGGTCAACAATTAACATTCGAAAAGAACAAGATCGGTCGTCTAGGTAATGAAAGCGATATCTACGGCGAGATTCAACTAGGTAAAGAAGTTTACAACAACAACGGCAAAACGTTCTACGTAGACTCTATGGTTGCAATGACTTCTAACGGTTCAAACGACTGGGAAAGCACTTCTGCTAACTGTGGTTTGGATAACGGCGAAGTGAAATGTGTAGACGATGCACAATTCGCACTACGTCAGTTCAACGTTCAAGCTAAAGGCCTACTAAACTTTGCTCCTGAAGCAACGCTTTGGGCAGGTAAACGCTACTACCAACGTCACGACATTCATATCTCTGACTTCTACTACTGGAACATCTCTGGCGCGGGCGCTGGTGTTGAAGGTATCGAAGCTGGTCCTGGTAAAGTTTCTTTCGCTTGGGTTCGTAACGACCGCGGCGATATCGCAGACCCAGGCAACGATGGTGGCGCAACAAACGTAAACACTCTAGACGTACGTTACGCAGGTCTTCCTCTATGGGACAACGGTTCTCTAGAAATGGGCTTGAACTACGCAATTCTTAACGAAACTGACGCTGCGCCAAACGGCACTAAAGATGCGAAAAACGGTGTAATGTTCACAGCAGAATTGACTCAAGGTCTAGACGCTGGTTTCAACAAAACAGTGCTTCAGTACGGTACTGAAGGTTACTCAAAAACAATGGCATTCTACGGCGACGGTAGCTGGTACGGCGCAGAAGCTGACAACGGTGCATCTGGTTACCGCCTAATCAACTGGGGTGTAATCGGCATGGGCGACAGCTGGGAAATGGGTCACCAGCTAGTGTACGGTGTTGGTGAAGACATGTGGGCTGGCCAAGACAAGTGGGAAACAATGTCTGTTGTTGTTCGTCCAATGTACAAATGGGATGACAACCACAAAACTATTTTCGAAGCTGGTTACGCTATCGACGATAACGACGGCGAAGAAAACAAATACGGTAAGCTAACTGTTGCTCAAGCATGGTCTGCTGGCTCTAGCTTCTGGGCTCGTCCTGAAATCCGTGTTTACGCTTCTTACCTAACGGCTGACAAAGAAGACAACTCAAACACATTTGACAACGGTCGTTCAGACGATACGTTCCAGTTCGGTGTACAAGCTGAAGCTTGGTGGTAATCATCTAACCACTAAGTCCTAAATTGTCCTAGAATGATACAGCCAGAACTTATCTGGCTGTATTTATTTAAAAAACAATAAAGAGTCGAGGTAGACAGTAATGAAAAAATGGCTTGCTCCCGTACTGCTGGGCATGTTGGCTACTGGTTGTGCGTCTGTAGAACAAGTAGAGATGAGTCCAAAAGGTCAGCAACAAGTGATCACGCAATCGGGTGATATTCAATGGGTACCGCTTAACGTGCCTGTGGTTACTGAATTCGCTTTGACTGATAAAAGCCAAATGTTGTTGGATGGTAACAGTGCTGGCGCTATTGCAGCGTTTGCTCTTCCAGGTAACCGTGGCAGTCTCGATATCAAATTAGAGACATTCGTAAGTAAAGAACTTCAATTTTATGCTCCTAATGTCGCAGTGATGAACTCGGCAGGAGAAACCATTTACCAAGCAGATTTTTCAAAGTTTAAGTATGAACCAGCAAAACTGTTGGACAACGATAAATTCGTACTTGATCTCAATGTGATTCCAGACATGACAGGTAACGATCTGCATGTGTTGGTTTACACGACTTCCGCCGATCTAAAAGGAAGTACACAAGTTTTACACCCTGCAAAAGCCTTCGCCATGGCGCGTCACACTCAGCCGCCAGATATTGCAGACCCTCTAGCGAAACATAGCCCACTCGGTCAGTTCCGCTTTTCGGTATCCGCGAATGATATTGTGAATACTAAGATTGTTGCGAAAAACGACAACATTCCCCAAGGTACGGACCTTACTAGCTACTACTACAGCTCAATTGAAGCGGCAGTCGCAGCGAATGATATTCCGAAAGCGCTCACTTTGCTTGATGAAGCAAAAGAACTGGGTATTGAAGGTGCACAACAAGTGTTTGTGAAAGCCGTAAATAGAAAATAATCAGATAAAAAAAGGTCAGCGAAATGCTGACCTTTTTCATAGAAAATAAACTAATAAAAATACCCCTACATAGAGTTACCTTATTCACATAATTATTTTTATTACTTTGTTTTTTATATAGGTTGGATCAATAATTAATGGCAGTTCCTAATTTATTTTTTTACTTAGGAAATAAACAAACTTCTCGAAGTGATTTAAATTCACAATCTGACGATATTTATTTGCGTTGATATTTCCATTTTAATAACGATTAATATTTCTTTTAACCGTTGAGTTTATTTTGCTTTGGATATACTAAAAAGGAATTACGTGAAATGAACATGATGAAGACCTCTCTTGCTGCTGCTCTACTTGTTGCCTTAGTGGGTTGTCAATCGACTGCAGAACCAGAAGCGGCCGCAGAGCCTGTTGTTAATATGTCTCAAGACGAAGTGGTTGCTTTCATGAAAGCGTGTGACAACCCAGATAGCACAGCGAAAGGACCTATTTCTAAACCACTATTTGTGGTGGGTACTTTTGCGGATTCCGATTGGAAACACGTGCCTCAGCGTCAATACACCTACAAAGGGAATAATTTCTACCAAGCCGTGGTTCAAGAAAAAGTAGGCTCCTACAAAATGCAGTACGCGACCGAGTTGTGGTTCCCACAATTTACCGCAAAAGGTAATAGAATGAACGTTGGTGAATTAACACCATTAACATTTGGTGGTTACGGTACGGATACTTCGGTTGATATTAAAGAAGATGGTAAATATGTATGGAGTCTTCAGTTTGAAGGAAAAGGCAAACCTGTTCATGTCATGGTAAATAAGTGCCAATAATATTCCATTCAGTTATTTAAAATCTATTTTTATTTATTAACCCCTGCATGAAACACATGTCGGGGTTAATTTTATTACTCAAATTTCCGTAGTTTATTTGAGTAAGTTAGGGAGAATAAAATGCGTAATATCCTACGTAACCATCGCCTGTCTCGATCGTTGCTTGCGTTAAGTGTGATTGGTGCTTTATCTGCGTGTAATTCTTCTGGTGGTGGCGACACTAATAGCAGCACTCCGCTACCGGATACCAGTTATGCTTGCCAAGCCAATGTCATGGCGCAAAGTAACCAACTTCGTACTTATCAAATCATGGTAGAGAGTTTTGTGGATGGTGATGCGAGCATTGGTCACGGTACAGGTTATGGCACCAGCCATCATAACGGCGATTTGCAAGGAGTGATTGATTCACTCGATTACATCCAAGATTTAGGGATGAACGCGATTTGGTTGACGCCAGTTTTTGAATCGGAAGCGATAGCGGGCCAAGAACACTGGGCCGATCGTCTGGATGCCACGGGCTACTTTGCAACGGATTACTTCACCATTGATCCACGTTTTGGTGATTTAGAAACGGCGAGAACCTTGGTCGAGGAAGCACACAAACGCGGCTTATACGTGTTTTTTGATGGTGTATTTGGTCATCACAAAGATGGTTTGATCAAACCATCTCCTTCCGGTTTGTTGCCATCGGGATCGAGCAATCCCGTTGATTACCCGGCCAGTCTCGATTTCTACAAAGAAGTGGCAACGTATTGGATCAAAGAACTGAAGATTGACGGCTGGCGTTTAGATCAAGCCTATCAAGTTCCGACAGACGCTTGGACACAACTTCGTAAAGCCGTCGATGAAGCCTCACAAAGTGTGACGTACACCAATAGCAAAGGCGAACAAGTGAATCCGTTGGGTTACATGGTGGCAGAGATTTGGAAAGGGGAGTCTGAGATCGCGAATGAGGCGTATGGATCGAACAGCGATCCGGCACTGTGCTCTGCATTTGATTTTCCTATGCGCTATCGCCTCGTTGAAACTCTGGCCGTGAATGAGAGTGGCGTGGGTGGTCGCGGTGTGGATTGGCTAGACAACGGTTACAGCACACACAACCAATATCCAACACATGCGCAGCCGAATTTGATGATCGGCAACCATGATTTAGTGCGCTTTGGTGACTTGTTACAGCGCGGAAACTTGGCGGATGTGAATGATGTAGAATATTGGTTACGCCATAAAGCCGCGTTTGCTTTCCAAGCGGCGTACACCGGGCCAATCACGTTGTACTACGGTGATGAAATCGGGGATCAAGTGGATGGTTTTGCCGCAAAAGAAGACAACAACACCTGCGCCATTCAAGGTTTGTGTGATGATCACGTTGCGCGTAGCAGTGCAAAAATTGAAGGTGTGACGGCGACGCTTGATGCAAACCAAGCCGATCTCAAATCTTATGTGGCATCGCTGATGACAATGCGCGATGCGCATCCTGCACTTTATCAGGGGTCACGCACGAATTTAGTTGCGAGTAACGGCAGTTATGTGGACTTGAAACAATCTGGTTCGGACAAAGTCTTGTTTGCGCTAAATACCTTAGAGAGCGCTAGAAGCGTCACTCTTACTCAGGAGAGTGTTGGTACTGGTGAGTTGGTGGATTTGCTCACGAATGAAAAAATTACTCCGAGCAATGGTCAATATCAGATTCCGATGTCGCCACTACAAGGACGATTCTTTGCGGTAAAACCTTAAGGAATTATCCAGAATTGATGCTCACCAGTTGAGCTGACCACAAGCTTTCTTATAAACAAGCCAAGTGTTGTTGCTGACCCCCATAGGCGCACACTTGGCTTTTTTCTGTCTGTTTTACTTTTCCCTTAATGGTTTTACGACGATGTAGCCAACAAGTTGCTTCGCTTTTTGTATTGGCGTTTGTTTTCAGCAGGTGAATATTTGTGAGATAAGCTGCACATTAAAAAGTAAATTAACACTTGTGCAACGTAAAAATGTGACTGAAGGATTACTTATGCCCCACTAATATGTTTATCGTGTTTGGGATTTATATAACTAATGGAAAAGTATAATGAAATCCATAACGAACTCCCTCTGTCTCCTTGCTGCTGTTAGCTCTCCGTTTGCATATAGCCAAATTATCAACGGTGACTTTGAACAGTGGAATGGCAATGTACCTACGCAGTGGTCAGAGATTGACGCGGGCATTACAGTGTCGCCAAGCAGCGAGCAAATCAAATCGGGTGGTCTGGCTGCCCAGGTCGTCGTGAATACAGGTACCCAAAGCAACACCGACTTTTTGCAAACCATTAATGTGGAGCAAGGGAAAACCTATCCGTTTTCTGTCTCGGTTTATCATACCGAAGGAAATGTAAAAGCACGTCTGGTGGTTGATGGTTATCACAATTACTCGAACCCACAACAGATAAACCAGTGGCAAAAGCTCGCGCACAACTACACAGCGAGCTCGAACAAGACCATCAACGTCGGTTTGCGTTTTTACGATGAAGCCAGTTTTGATGGCTCAGAAGTTGTCTACGTCGATAATTTTCAACCGACTGAGACGAGTACACAACCTCCTGTAGAAAGTTGTAGTGATCACCAAGTGGTCTTGACTCTCACAACAGATAATTATGGTTCAGAAACTAGCTGGACGTTAAAAAACAACCAAGCCGAAGTACTGTTTTCTGGTCAGGGATATGAGTCAGCAACCACCATTGAAAAGAGTATGTGCCTAGCTGACGGTAACTACCAATTCACGATTCAAGACGAGTATGGTGACGGTATTTGTTGTGGCAGCGGCGCGGGGTCGTACACGCTGACTGAGGGAGATAAGACTCTTGCTTCTGGCGCTGAATTCTCGAAAAGTGAAACCACCGATTTTACCTTAGGTGACACAACGACGACCCCACCAGTGGTTGATGGTTACTATCAAGTGGCATCTGGTAAGACGGGATACGCTCTAAAAACAGCGTTGTTTAACATTATCAATAATCACTCCAGCCGAGGCTATTCTGCGGTCTGGGCCTTGGTAAAAGATGCCGATATTGATCGTTATTATGAAAATGATGGCTCTATTCTCGATATGTACTCTGAAAAGCCATCTGCTAGCGATACAGTAAGCTTTACCAAAGTCACAGACCAATGTGGCCAATACAAAACGGAAGGGGATTGCTACAACCGTGAGCACTCTTTTCCGAAAAGTTGGTTTGGCGGTAAGGTTGAGCCGATGAACTCAGACGGTCATCACTTGTTTGCAACCGATGGTTATGTAAACGCGAAGCGCAGTAATTGGCCATTTGGTGAAGTGGGCACCGCGACCTACGTGTCTAGTAATGGCTCTAAACTTGGCCAAGCAAGCACTAGTCTGGGCTACTCCGGTACGGTGTTTGAGCCGATTGATGAGTTTAAGGGCGACTTCGCCCGTGCTTATTTCTACATGGCGACCCGTTATGAAAATGTTGTAGGTAATTGGGAAGGTAATTCAAGCAATGCGGATGCTGTCCTTGATGGTTCAAGTTCGACGGTTTTTGAACCTTGGGTGTTAAACATGCTGAAACGTTGGCACAAAAATGATCCTGTTAGTGAAAAAGAACGAAATCGCAATCAACAAGTGTTTGATTTTCAGGGCAATCGTAATCCATTCATTGATCATCCTGAGTTTGTTGAACAGATTTGGGGAAACTAACACCTTTTTGATTTTGGTACCCACCATTTAGTGACGCCAACAAAACGAAGGGGAAGCGTGATGCTTCCCCTTTTTCATTACGGATGTTTTTAAATGAAACTAGTTTTTCGTTACCGTCACGATTGGCGCCGACTTGTCAGCCGCGTTGAAGTGGAAGTTGTAATTTCCTGCTTCTGCAATCGCAATTTTCAGGTTTGCACTACCGCCACCGACTTCCATCGTTAGCGCTTTACCAAGCTCAACACTGCCTTCGCCACCGAAGTTGGTGTCTGCTGCCCAGTCTGCGCTCGCAACTTTCATTTCGTAGTTGCCCGCCGCTAGGTCAATGTCTAGCGAATAAACGTCATTTGCAACATAGCTGAACTTCGCTGTTGAGTCTTGTGCTGGAGCATCCCATGTAGTGATAGTGCCACGTAAGTATAGTGCTGTTTCACCGAATGTTGGTGCATCTGCTGATTTGGTCACTGACACGACCGGTTTTTCTACGCTTTCATCTTGAACATGCAGCGCGTTCAGAGTGAAGTTGTACTTACCTGTTTCAGCAACAGACAGCTTACAGTTACCTTCTGAACCTAAGTCTAGTGAACCAGAAGCTATATTCGCAATATCACAACCGATGTTTGGATTTGCCCAACCAGAGTCCGCGAATTTGAACTCGTGTTCACCAGCTTCAAGAACGCCAGTTACAGAGTACATACCGTTGCCAATAAAGGTCATCGCCCAATCACTGCTATCAGACCACTCGTTCATCGTGCCTTTCACGTAAACAACGGTTTCGCCGTAAGGAGGAATGCTCGATACGTCTTTGTTATCCGTGTTTACTGGTAGGCCAGCACCTTGTGCGCCGTTTTGTGGCTGCACGAATACCGCTGTTGTCAGTGCTGGTACTGTGAACGTTTCATTGGTGAAGCTTGCACCTTTCACGATGTCATCCGCAGAGTTTTGTTGAACTTCATGTAACTCGAAACCAGTTGCGCCAGCAACTTTGAAAGACTTCTCAGTTGATGTTGAGTTCACAACGGCCACGACAGCATCGTAGTTCGAATCTAAATCGGCACCTGCTGATGTACCATCGTCGATAGACATCACAATCAAGCCTTCCACTTGGTCTTTCCCTACGTTGCGGAAGTCCACACGGTTCATCACTTCTTGCGCGGTATCTAGGCGGAACAGTTCGCTTGTGCTACGGATTTTTAGTAGCTCTAGGAATTGTTGCTTAGTCAGCTCGATGTCGGTTGAATCTGGTTTCGCCGTGCTGTCACCAACGATGGTTTTGATCAGCTCCCAGTTTGCACCGTCTTTGTCTTCACGTGGTAGACCAACGTTCCAGTTATTATCGCTTCCGTCGAAGAATACACGGTTGAACCAGTCACCAGAATCGTACGAGTCGCGCTGCATAGATTTAGAGCGCAATAGCTCAGAACCCATGTGGATGAATGGAATGCCTTGACCAAGCATCACCGTTGATAGGGACACAGACTGCATACGTGCACGCTCGGCAGATGAAGTGCCTGTCGCAATCTTGTATGCGTTGTTATCCCACAATGTTTGGTTGTCGTGCTTAGACACGTAAGAGATGTTCTCTGATGGCACTTTTGTGTAGCCTGCAGGCGCACCATTGTAATCAACGTTCTTACCCAGCTTGGTTTCGCCTTTGTAATCAAGAAGGATGTAGTCAGCCAAGTTACCAGCCATACCTAGACGAACCAGATCTTGGTTGTGTAAACGACCATTCACCGATTCTGCGTCAGTTTTGGTTTCTTCGTTAGGGTAAGCAGCATTACCAAAGCCTTGGTTAAAGCGAAGTGGGTGCTTACCTTCAGAATCTACACCGCCATCAAACGGGCTTCCGCCACGAACTGCGTCACGCAGACGATCAGAGAAAGTACCGATTTCTGTCCCCGCCATGTTGACTTGTGTCGCCTGATCGAAGCGAGCGTTTTGCGCGACTTCACCAAAGTCCCAACCTTCGCCGTAGAACAAGGTATTCGGGTCAATTTCACGGACTTTTTCAAGTGCGTAAACCATCACATCTTTCGGCTGGTGGCCCATAAGGTCAAAACGGAAACCATCGACTTTATAGTCATCCGCCCATACCATCAATGAGTCAACCATTAGTTTACCCATCATCAAGTTCTCGGTTGCGGTGTTATCACAACAGGTTGAGTTTTCGACGCCGCCAGTGTTGACGTTTAGGCGGTGGTAGTACCCAGGGACAATCTTATCCAGTACTGATTTTTCGTTCACACCAGATGCATTTGTGTGGTTGTACACGACGTCCATGACCAGTTTCAGATCCATTTTATGCGTCGCTTGAACCATTTCGCGGAACTCAAGAATACGCTTAGACCCGTTAGGATCGGTCGCATAACTGCCCTCTGGCACGGTGTAGTGGTAAGGGTCGTAACCCCAGTTGAAGCTGTCTAGCATGCGAAGATCGTTCATCAACGCTTGTGCTTTGCCCGTTGTTGGGTCGTAGCTATTTAATACCTCTTCAATCACTTTGCCGTCATCTTCGGTCTCACAAATGGAGGCTTCTGGCTTGATGCCACAAAGTTTACCCACGGTGTCGGTGATATCGACTCGCTGGTCAGCGTCTTCATCCACGGTTGCAATATCAAACGCAGGCAGGATATGTAGCGTTGTTAGGCCAGCATCTTTCAGGGCTTGTAAGTGAGATACAGACTCACGCTCAGGTTCTGTAAGCGCCAGATATTTGCCATCAAGACTTGGTGTGCCTTTGCTGTCGTTAAAGCTGAAATCACGAATGTGTGACTCGTAAAGGACGTGGTCTTCGTCTTTTTTAACCGTTGGGCGTGCGTAGTTTTTCCAATCTTGAGGCATTAAGCTTGGATCATCTAAATCAACCACTTGCGAGTATCGTGAGTTCTTAGACAAGCTCATTGAATATGGGTCTGTTACCAAACGCGTTTCAACGACGCCAGTTGTTGGGTGGTATACCTTAACTTGGTAGCGATAGTATTTGTTGACAACGTTGCTTTGTGCCTCAGAAACCCAGATACCTGTTGCTGGGTCTTCCGTCATGGCAACGGTCGCTTCTTCTGCTAAGTTTTCATCGTAGATTATCAGATCAACATCTTGGGCAGTTGGTGCCCATAGTTTGAAGGTTGCGGCACCGCCTTCCACAATCGCACCGAGTTCTTGACCGATCGCGTTACCTGCCTTGGAATCGGCAAACACCGCATCCAAAACGCCCGGTTTTTGCACTTCAGTTGCAGAAATGACGTCACCATTTGCGTTGTAAGCCACCATAACGATTTGTGACTTCAGGATCGTACGCAAGGTCGCGTCATCGACATCGATACCCGCAGCTTGAAGGCTAGCAAGGTGACGGAAACGTGATTTCAGACCATCAGACAACTCACCAGCTTTTGTCAGCTCAACCGCTGTACCGCCAGAGATTTGCTTATCTTCATCCATTTTGATGTCATTGCTAAGGCTGTAGAACAGCTTCATGGAATCCGCATTGGCCGCCGCTTCCCACGCGATGGTGTTGGCATCTAGCCAATGCGCTTTTTGACCATCAATATCAACAGGGCGCTCTTCTATTGGCTCGTAGTAAAGTTCACTGCTGCCGTGGAAGCCAAACAAACCTTTCGATTCGCCGATTTTCGTCAACTCTACTTTTGAGTTTGCGCTGCCGAACGCTTTCTCATCACCTTTGTGCAGAATGAAGTTCATGCATTCGTGTGGGTCAGAGGCATCTGGGTTCACTTTCAGTACGTAGTAAGCACCGTAGGTGTCGTTGATGCCATCGAATGGGTGTGGCGCAGACCAATCCGTTCCTGTTCCCGGAATGCCCATTGCGTCTAAATCTGTGCTGGTACAGCCCTCACCGTTCCATAGGTGCAAGCCCCAACCTTCGTAGTCGCTTGCTGTTGAAGCTGATGCTACATCACGTTTGTAATAAATGACGACTTCGTTCTCTCCCGCAGGGTACAAGCCTGAGCCAGGGTTCGTCGTATCTTCGTTCGTGCTATCACTACCACAACCGCTGATTACCGCGACGGAAATCAAAGGCAGTACGGTTTTGGCAATTGTTGATAATTTAAATGTCTTATTGTCCACGTTTACAAATCCATTGTTATTGAATTGATATTGAGCTGCGCGCTGCCTTCGCTGACTCAATCATCAAGAAGGTTTTGCACACGCTAGAAAGGCAGATGCCAAAAAAGGAAATGTTCAATTAGATGCTAATACACTGAATCATCAGCAAAATGTGAGAGCAGGCTGTTAAGTTTTTTACAGATGCAAATTTTCTGTCACAGTCGATTTTGTTCACAAATTAAATAATAAAACAGGCGCATAATGAGAGATTCTGCACATCATTAAAATGTAAATTTTTATGGGATGAGTAAGGGGGGATGATAGGGGATGAGAATGTCTCAGCCCCAAAACCGTGATTAAGTTCTATAAAAATGAGGGCTATATTTTTCTTTTAAAAATAAGTTGCAGTGATGTTGAATAAAATACCGCCATTAAGTCTTCGCAAGCTTCAGATTTTCGCTAAGTGGTCGTTATATAATGAAGGTAGTCGGCGTTACGTCGGCGCGTAATCATAAGATTTCCCTGAAAGGGAGTTGAATTGGGCCCTGAAACCAAAAGAGGCTATTTATGAGTAGTATGGGCATTGCCATTGCGGCAACTGGCCTTTCACTCGTCCTGATATTTGTGTGGATGATCTCGTTGTCGATGCGGAAACAGAGACTCGAGGCAGAGAGGAAAGCTCGCGAAGCCGCTTATCGAAAGGCGATGCATAAAGCGCGAGAGCAAGAGCGTAAAGAGCGAGAGTTCAAAGCAGAAACCGGGCATATCCCCACCATTTTATTTCTAGCGAAAGAAGCCGAAAAGGACAACATTCGTCAAGCGCTGTATTGGTATGATAAAGCCGCTAAACTGGACAATGTGACGGGGATGTACGGCATTGTTCGCTTAAGTGAACGCATGCGCGAAGATGTGATTTTAAAAGAGCAGGCAAACTTCTGGCGTACCGCAATTGCGGGAATGGAAGGGGATACCGAAGCGAAATTTTCGACGGGCAAGGCCTTGGTCTTTGGTCGAGGAACTGAAAAAAATATCCCAAAAGGTAACCAACTGATTGAAACTGCCGCCGAAGAAGGCTGCATTGATGCCATGATTTATATGGGGGAATGGCAGCTTTCACCAGACAATAGTGCAGGACGCAGTGCAGATGCGCTTTACTGGTTTATGAAAGCGGCGGAAAAAGACAGTGCGGATGGCAAAATCCAAGTCGGCTTATGTTACCTAAATGGCATTGGTACAGAAAAAAGCATGGTTAAAGGTTGCTACTGGCTGGAACGGGCCGCGGAAGGTGGCAGTGCTAAAGCGATGTATCATGCTGGCGAAGCGTGGAAGGATAAAGGTAAAACGGGTAATGCAATTGCTTACGTTTGGCTGTTTCTTGCTGCTAATATGGGCTACCAACCTGCACGTACGTTGCGTGATGAAGTGGCAACCAATATTGGTGTTGATGTTGTCGTTGGATTGCAGTCCATAGCGAAGCCGTTGCAAAGAAAGCTGGCCTCAGGAATGGTTAGAAAGCACTCTATTATTCGAGCCCTTAACAAAGTGTACAAACGCGAAGCGTATTTTCCTGCGGAAGAGGAGCTCAATGCGGTGTTGAATGACGAGAGTAAAGAAGCCTCCGAGGCTTGGGAGGAGGCATCAACACTAGATTTTCAGCCTAACATGACAACGGTAACAGCAGAAGGTCAGGCAAGCACATCGCCCAACGAAAAAAAACTTTCTAAAGAGGCGCTCGATTTCACTCAAAACTTCCTTCAACCATAACCTATCTTATCCAGAAGCCTCAAGATTGAGGCTTTTCTTTTGTCTTTAAAATGTTACGCCAAACCAAAGTCAGCTCAACGTATTTGAGGCTAGGCATCCAATGACGTGAAAACTCATTTTCGACATTTGGAGGACGAAAGATGATAAGTCAACCTGTTAAAATCGGTGACGACACCGCCGTAGTCATTCCAAGCGTAATCCTGGCTCAGCTCGGGATAAGGGAAGGAGATACCCTAGAAATCGCACTGAATAAAGACAAAATGGAAATTAAGAAGATGGTGTTGAAAACCAGCGCGCCAACTTACTCTGAAGATATTGAGGAGAATTGAGTTAGAGAATCTTGGTTTGTCGGATACACTACTGGTTTCGCAAAACTGGCGCTTGCCGCTGTCTTTGAACTATCGATAACTACAATAAGAGGTAAGGTACTATGCAAGGTATCCTCTCTATACAATCTCATGTTTCTTTTGGTCATGCTGGTAACAGCAGTGCCGTTTTCCCAATGCAACGCATGGGTTTCGAAGTATGGCCGATTCATACCGTTCAATTTTCTAACCACACGCAGTATCAAGAAGGCTGGACTGGGCGAGCGTTTGCGGCTGAAGACATCAGCGAGTTAGTTCGTGGACTTGGTAACATCGGCGCGCTGGAAAAGTGCCAAGCGGTATTGACGGGCTACCAAGGTAGCGCAGAGCAGTGCCTTGCTGTTGAAGATACCGTGACGAAAGTGAAACAAGCAAACCCGAACGCACTTTACGTTTGCGACCCTGTGATGGGCGCGCCAGACAAAGGCTGCATTGTGGCTCCGGGTATTGCTGAAAATCTTTTGACTCGTTTGATGCCAATGGCGGACGTGATCGTTCCGAACCAATTCGAGCTGAGTCAATTTGCTGAGATGGAAATCCACTCACTAGACGATGCGATCACCGCATGTCAGCGTGCGCTAGCGAAAGGTCCAAAAGTTGTGCTAGTTAAGCACCTTTACTGCCTAGAAAATGGCAGCTTTAACATGCTACTGGCTACGCAAGAAGGCATTTACCTTGCGAAGCGTCCTCAATTTGAGTTTGCTAAACAACCTGTTGGCGTGGGCGATCTTATTTCAGCTATCTTTACCGCGGGACTCTTAAAAGGCTGGTCTCCCAAGCAAGCTTTCCAACATTGTCATGACGCATGCTACGGGGTGTTAAGTGCAACGTACCATGCAGGCGAATGGGAGCTGCAAACTATTGCTGCGCAGCAAGAGTTTGTTGAGCCAAGTAAGCATTTCTCAATTGAAGAGGTGGCTTTGGTCACCGCGTAATTGAGCGCAATTAAACAAAAAAGGGGAGCCATCATCGGCTCCCCTTTCTCTTTGTTCTGTCAGTCTTACTGAGCTTTTTGCTGCTCTGATTTACAAACTGCTGCCGTAAAGACAACGTCTGTTGAGCTGTTTAGCGCAGTTTCTGCAGAGTCTTGAATCACACCGATAATGAAGCCAACCGCTACAACCTGCATTGCTACGTCGTTTGAGATACCAAACAGGCCACACGCAAGTGGGATAAGTAGTAGAGAGCCACCTGCAACACCTGATGCGCCGCATGCAGAAACCGCAGCTACAATACTTAGAAGTAGCGCAGTCAGTAGATCAACTTCGATACCCATAGTGTGCACAGCTGCAAGCGTTAGTGTTGTGATAGTGATTGCAGCACCAGCCATGTTGATGGTCGCACCTAGAGGGATAGATACTGAGTATGTATCCTCGTCCAGTTTTAGCTTCTCACATAGTGCCATGTTTACTGGAATATTCGCCGCACTTGAACGAGTGAAGAACGCAGTTACACCACTTTCACGTAGACAACGGAATACAAGTGGGTAAGGGTTTTGTTTGGTTTTAACGAACACGATCGCTGGGTTTACAACGAGTGCGATGATCATCATTGCGCCAAGAAGAACCGCCAGAAGGTGTGCGTAGCTTGCTAGTGCGCTAAAGCCCGTTGTCGCAAACGTTGAAGCAACCAAGCCAAAGATACCAAATGGTGCAAGACGAATGATAAAGCGCACAATGTGAGACACGCTGTGGCTTAGATCTTCAAATACGGCCTTCGTTGTTGCCGATGCGTGGTGTAGTGCAAGACCCAGACCCACACCCCAAGCAAGAATGCCGATGTAGTTTGCTTCTACTAGTGCATTTACTGGGTTGTCGACCAGTTTAAACAACAATGTGCGTAGAATTTCAGCAATACCTTGAGGAGGCGTTGCACCTTCAGCGCCGGTGACAAGCGTTAAATTGGTCGGGAAAAGGAAGCTTAGAACCACTGCTGATAGCGCCGCGAAGAATGTACCCATCAGGTACAGTACAACGATTGGGCGCATGTAAGTGTGTTGGTTTTTCTTTTGGTTTGCAATTGAAGCGGCAACCAAAATAAACACAAGAATTGGCGCGATCGCTTTAAGCGCACCGACAAAAAGGCTACCAATTAATCCCGCGCTTTCGGCATGGCTTGGAGAAATTGTCGCGAGCAAAATACCAAAGACGATACCGACAAGGATCTGGACGACGAGGTTACCACGAGCATATCGGGCAACGAGGCTGTTGTGTTGCATACATCATTCCTGCAATTTTATGCCAGAGTGGCAGGGCAATAGTCCATCATTACACGGCGATAATGCCCTTATATTGCAAGGGGTGAGCATTGCTTCTGGTCACTAAGACACATGATTATCAATTATCCTGTTTTTATAAATTCAGCCATTTTCTTGCTGAATATCACATATCTTAGCTTGGTAATATTTTGTGTCTAGTTTTAGTTTGTTTTTGGATTAAATGTTTGCTCAATGTTATTTAAATAAGATTTTTATGTTGAAAATTATCATTAGTTATGAGTAATGGTTTTTAATAAAGTTGTTAAAAAGGAGACTTTCGTCTCCTTTGATTTTATTGACAACTCAAACGCAACAAATTAATAACTTTGTTGGCGCCTGCGCTTATCATTCATGGCATTGCGAGCAAGTTTACCGAATTGTCGACTTTGTGCTCGTTGCTCTGCCAAAGTCGCACCGTTAAAGGCTTGTTCTCGCAATAGTTTTTGATAGTTATTGAAACGACGAACTTCCAGTTTGCCATTTTCAATCGCAGTTTGAACTGCGCAGCCTGGCTCAGTTTGGTGCTTACAATTGCCAAAGCGACAACGCTGAGCGAGCGCCTCAATGTCAGAAAATGCCTCACTGACCCCCGATTCACAATCTGCTAGTTGAAGCTCGCGCATTCCCGGAGTATCAATCAAGATGCCGCCATCAGGTAATAGATGGATAGAGCGCGATGTAGTTGTATGTCGCCCTTTGCTATCGTCTTCACGAATATGCCCAGTTGCCTGTTCTTGTTGCCCGAGTAATGCATTAACAAGAGTTGATTTGCCAACGCCTGAAGAACCGATAAAAGCGAGGGTTTGTCCTTCTTTGCACCAGGTCATGAGTTTAGAAGCACTCTCTATTTCTAAGCCGTTGACTGTCTCTATAGCTAATAGAGGGTCGAGCTTCTGTACTTGGCTTTTTAGTTCATCAGTATTGTCATACAAATCGGCTTTGGAAAGCACGATGACGGGTTCGACTTCGGCTTCATGAGCCAAGGCAAGATAGCGTTCAATACGACTTAAATTGAAGTCGTCGTTAAGGGAACAGACGATAAACACTGTATCCACATTGGCTGCGATAAGTTGCTCTACCACTTTGCTGCCAGCGGCTTTGCGGCTAAAGAGGCTCAAGCGATCCAGTAAGCGAACAAATTGCTGATCTTCATTTAAGATTACCCAGTCTCCGACGGTCATATTGGGTAAAGAATGGTGGGCATTAAGATGAACTTGCCCAGTTTCTGTTGCCAATAAATAACCACTTCGGTGATGCGCAATTACACGAGCAAAGATAGTGTTGTCGTAATCGTCTAATGTCAGTTGTTGCTGAAAAAATGGTTTCCAACCCAATTGTTTTAGAGGGTTTGAAGTTGAAACTAATGTGTCACAAAAAGTATGTGTTTGATTCATTATTGAATTATCCCAGACGCAACAAAGCGCCTTAATACAAATCGCATTAGGGTCTAATTCGGATAGAGTTGACCCCGGTGAAGACCGGGCAGAGAAGGGGAGTTGTGGCTATGCCACAGAGTTGGTGCTGTTAGGGTTACCCTTGCGATGCCCAGTTAGTGTTATTCAATACAATCATCTTGTGTCCTCTTCGTTGGTTAATAAATAAGTGAGTTAATTAAGCCAAAAGAGTATAGCCGCCCTTTTTTAAAGAGGGTAGCTATACTGCAAAAATATTAACTTTGTTTTGTGATGCGCTCTTCCATAATCTGCGAATACGTGTTGGCTTTTAAGCCGTATATTATTTGGACATGACGATCATCCAATATCACGACGCCATGCGCGCCATGATTCTTGAGTGCGTTCTTATCGATGACGGACGTCGCTCTGAGGGTAAGACGCAGCCGAGTCGCACATGCACCAGTTTCTAGCAGGTTCTCTATGCCCCCAATGGCGTCAATGATCGTATCGACGTCTTGTTCGACATTGGGGTTGGTATGAGTTAGGAAATTGAAAAATTGCTTCAGCACTGACTTAACCGTCATTTGAAGAGTCTTCGGTCGTTAGTTTTGAAATGGCTTCAACAATCGGTGCCGGCGAGAGCGTATGCGGTACTTTAGTGATTAACGTGCCATCCGGCTTCAAGAAGTAAAAGTAAGAGCTATGATCCAGCGTGTACTTTAGTTCCGAGCCTTCCAATTCTGTCTTGCGGAAAATGACACCATAGTTGTGTGCCAAAGGTGTTGTTACATCAAGTGGTGCCGATAGGCCTTCAATCATTGGATGGAAGTAATGGGCATATTTTGCTGATGCATCGGCCTCATCACGCTCTGGGTCTAAAGAAATGAACATCGGGCGTAGTTGTGCTTTTTGCGCGTCGTCAATTTGATTCAGTGCTCCTGCCAGCATTGCAAGAGAAGTTGGGCAAACGTCTGGGCAGCGAGTAAAGCCAAAATAGACGACTCGGATGCGAGGGTCATTCACATCGAAGATATTGACGGCTTGGTTATTTTCCCCAAACAATACCGTTTGTTGAGAGGTGGAACTGTCCACTTGCTCTGGCTTCGTTTTCTGATTATCTAAATAGCTCTTTACGCCAAACCCGAGTGCGAAAGCAGCTACGAGAAATAGGGACCAATTGTGGCTCATAACGATTCCTTATCTTTGCATTTTTATAGCAGGGTAAACGGTATTCTCTCCATCACTGAGTTCACCAACCCAAGTCATTGCATCCTCCGTGCAAACCGGGAGAATGATGTCACCTTGATATTGGCCAGGAGCGATTTGCTTCAGCAAAAACTTAGGCTCACCCATCTCCATTTCTCTTCCTGAAAGACTTAGGATGAGTTGCTTAGCATCGCTTGTATGCCACTCAACATTTAGAGTGGTAGGAACCAAGGGTTGAGCAGTTTCTGAGTTTAGCGTCATCGTAACATTTTCTTGGACGCAAGAGGTTGTAGAGAGAAAGCAGTATTCATCTATTGACTTGCTTTGAGTGGAAGAAGAAAAGCTTTTTATTAGAGTCGGGGCATAAAATCCCGCAACTAATGCGGCTGAAACAGCGGCGATTTGTAACAGTTTCATTAAGGTTCAGCATTTATCACTTAACATTACGAGCATCGTAGCACAGATGCGCCGCTCGCCAACTCGTGACCTCGGTAAATTGTGCGTTATACCTCGGTGACCAGCTTCTTAGTAACGCGACGAACTTTATTGCATCAAATACAGCAGAGTTTTCAATTGAGATGTTTTTGCCCTTAGCCAATAGATAAAAACGGAGCCAATTGGCTCCGTTTTTATTTGGTTCAGTATGTGTTTGATACCAAAGTTATTTATCTGAATCTGCGAATTTCTCTAGACCCAAAACTAGAGCAATGGCTGCAAGCATCATTACGACAGCAAGTACTAACTGAGAAGGTTGTGATGTCACGTGTTCAAATTCAAATGGTGATAGGTTGTGCTGTAGCAATGGCACTTGCTCGCCCTTCGAATTGGTGCGCCAAGTGATGGTTTCTTTCCATGGCCAAATCTTTGGCAACGTACCAATCATTAATCCAGTCAAAAACATCAGGGTGAAATCACGGAACTTGCGTAGTAACCACGACAATAAGTGAGAGAAGGACAGTAAACCGATCACGCAGCCAGACAAAAATAGCGCTAATGTATCGACTTGAAAACCTTTCACTGCGGCTAATACAGGAGCATACATGCCAATCAGCAGCAAAATAAAACTGCCAGAGATACCCGGCAAGATCATCGCACAAATCGCGATAGCTCCAGCGAATAAGGTGTTAATGGCCGTTGGTTCCATGTGTAAAGGTTTGAGCACAGTAATACTATAAGCAAACCCGACACCAACGAGCAGAATGACAAAGCGGACAAGATCGCGTTGCTCAACCTGACGAATAATGTGATACACAGAGACCAAAATCAGACCAAAGAAAAATGACCAAAGTGGGATCGGGTGTGTGTCAAGAAGCCAAGTAATCAACTTTGCTAGCGTTGCAATACTGGTGAAAATGCCGGCAAACAGAGCGATAAGGAAGAATCCGTTGATGTGATTAAACGCGGCTTTAACCCCTTCTTTTCGCCAGATAGAGAAAAGTGAGGGGTTAATGCGTCGAATGCTTTCAAGCAGCGTATCGTAAATACCAGTGATAAACGCGATGGTGCCGCCAGATACACCAGGTACAACATCTGCTGCACCCATGGCGATTCCCTTGAAGAAAGTAATTAAGTAGTTCATTGCTCTAATGCTAAGTCGTTTCGATGGCAGAGAGTATACAAACATTGCGATGAAAAAAGTATGAAATAGTGCTGTAACTACTTGGTTTTATATCCAATCTATTGCCTATCTTTATTACCCGCCAAGAGACAATGCCGCCGTAACGAGCTTTTAATGCTTGGTTTACATTTTTGAGATGATTAACTCTACTATCAATTATCAATCTTGGTTGCATTATGCAATTGCAATTTGCATTACCAAATTGCATTTTGATAATTTGCGCGTGAATAAATCCAGCTTATATGAGATCTTGTGCCCAAAAATAAGTCTTTGCATTTTGGCATGATTAATGCATAATACTGATCGACCCTTCTTAAGCCGAGGGTCACCTAGCCAACTGACGTTGTTAGTGAATACAATTTGTTCACACTAAATATAAGCCAATCGCGATTATTGCGGTTGGCTATTTTTTTATATGAACAACGTTACTTACGTGCTTTGCAAATTGCACTTCTCTTTCTGTCAGTCATAAAAAAGGGCTGACGTGTTACGTCAACCCTTGTGTTTTACTTTACGTTTTAACCCGTTTATCTAGCAGTTCAGTATCCCATTAACTGTAGCAAATTTTCAGCTGTCACAATGGCTTCTTTACGATTAGCAATATTAAGCTTTTGGTACAGGTTGCGAATGTGGGTTTTAATTGTCGTACCTGCCACATCCAGCTCTTGTGCGATTTGCTCGTTACTAAAGCCTGAATAAATCAGCCCCAGAACCTGCCATTCGCGTTGTGTTAATGGGCTGGTACGTACTAGCTCTGGCACATTAGGGTGATTCACCAACTTTTCAATAAAGTCTTCATCAAAGTGAATTGACCGGCTACGTTGATTCGATGAAATGTCCTTCATTAACTGTTGAGCACGGTGACGCTCAAGATCGCCCAGTTCATGGCGGAGGCTCAACTTCTCCAGCAGACCGCCAATGGTTGCACCATCAATCAGGAAGTTTCCGACCATGCCAGTTTGGTTCGTCATTACTAATGCTTCTTTTAACAGTGCCTTGGCTTGCTCCTCATCTTTTTGGCGAGCAGAAAGGACCGCTTCAACCACTAAGTTGCGATTAGTATCTGTGATTAGGTTAGTGCGACGAGCTTCACCTTGGAGAAAATCTAACGCAGCACGAGCGTCGGTATATTGGCCTAAGTTAATGTGGGCACGAGCAATGTTACGCCATTGCAATTGAGAAAAGTGGTTGCATGCCGATTCAGGACGAACCGCAGTGTTGAGCCATTCTTGCATTGCATCGGTATTCCCGCGCGCTTGCCAAAATAGAATCAACGATAGTGAAGCGTTTGCAGTCCAATCTACGTGGTAAGTCGACTGTTTCATCAAGTGTTGGATGTGCTCAATGAATTTACCGGCTTTGTCTAATTCACCGCGTCCAATCGCAATACGCGCCAACATCGAATAGCTATGTAAGTGCTTGCTTGGTGAATGGTTTTCGAGAATTTGCAGACCTTTGTACGCGCATTCTTCCGCTTCATCAAGTCGGTTCCAGCACCAAAGTACTTGCGCGCGAATACGCAGCAAAAATTCATGAAGAGGAACATGCTGAAGCTGCTGATCTTCAATCAGACGGAATGCGGAATCTTGTAGTTCAAAGGCAGCTTGCACGTAACCTTGTGCAATTAAAATCTCGCTTTGCTGCAATATTGCCCATAACGCTTGGTGATATACCTGATACTGACGAGCTAGCTTTTCAGTTTGTTGCATCATCGGCAAAGCACGGTCTAGTTTACCTAGCACGTGGTTAACTTCACCAACAACCGAAGTCGCCACAATTCGGCTACGGTAAATAGTGTTATCAAGTTGGCTAAGCGCTAGCTCCGCTAATTCGAGAGCTTTTTCTGGTTGGTTACTGTTGATAGCCACTTGAGCAAGCAACGCGTTTGCTTGACCTTGATAATGAATATCTAACGCAATGTTACGCTTTTTGTGTTCCTCTTCCGCTTCTTCAAGCAGGTGGCCCACTTGGTTATAACGATGCTGACTTTGAGCCAACCATGCTCGGAGCATCGTAAGTTTTGGGTGGCTGAACAACAGATCATCGTCCAACTTGTTAATTGAGCTTTCCAGTGTGCTGAGTTCGCCTTGGTTAAACATCTTCCAGCCGAATTCGTTTAGGATCTCTACCACTAAGTCCTTATCATTCGATTTTTGTGCATGATGAATCGCTTGGTGTGGTGCTTTTTGTTGTAACCAAGCGATAGCAGCATTGCGGTGGAGATCTTTTTCTTGCTGAGGAATACGAGCTTGGCGCTCATGAGATAAAAACTCGCCAAATAAGTTATGGAACCGGAACCAGTTCTGTTCCCCTTCGAGCGGGTAAATGAATAAGCCGTAACGGTTAAGCGATTCAATCATTCCCAGTGCATCTTCGCGTTGGGTAAGGGCAAACACTAACTCATCATTGAAGTGGTCAAGCACGGATACTTGCATTAAAAAGTGACGAGTTTCGTGATCGAGTAAGTCAAACACTTCTTCGACCAAGTAATCCCACAAGTGCGCGTGATTGAACTGCGATACCGACTCTACAGTTTGTGCCAATGTGCGGTTTTGATGTTGGGCTTGTAATGCGATCAACTGCATCGCCGATGGCCAACCTTCAACATAAGTTCTTAGGCTGTTCGCCATGTCTTCATCGATACCATCGGCGATACGCTGGTTAAAGAAGCGAGTGGTTTCTTCGGTATCAAACGCCAACATCTCGTTGCCGATTTCGATCATTAAATCACGAACACGTAAGTTTGCAGTGCCCAGAGGCGGCGCTGCACGACTGGTTACCACAACGGTGAGGTTGTCTGGCATGTGCTTTAAGAAGAAACGCATGGATTCATGGATTTCATCATTCGTGATTAAATGGTAGTCATCAAGCACCACGTAGCACTCTTGATGAAAGTCAGCCATTTCAGCGAATACTTCGCTAAATAGGGAGCGTAAAGACGAGATCTGACGTTTTTCCGCCAGTTTTTGTGCGTTAGCGCAACTGAAGTTGGTGGCTTTGTTTAATGCTTGAAGCAGATAGTTTACAAAGCGAAAGCCGTCGTTATCGCTGTCATCAATGCTGTACCAACCGACGTTTGGCTTATCGGATAGCCACTGCGCTGCCATTGTTGTTTTTCCGTAACCTGCTGGGGATCGGAATAAAACCAATTTGTAGTAAGGCGCTTGCTGTAGTAAGTCCAACACTCGTGGGCGCACGATGGCATTGTGCAGGCGTCCTGGTCGAGTAAGCTTAGATGGAATCCACATTAGTAGTTATGTCCTTATTTATGTATACCCAAATGACTGCAACGTGATCATTCTAGTAAAGCCCCCTTGAAAGCCGTCTTACTGAATGATGTCATCAGCATCAAAAACACTGTTTGAATACCGGATAATGTCGCTACTATTGGGGCTTGCGTCCGTCTGAAAAACCATTCCATACGGTCACTTAGATATAAAAGCTAGCGAAAACTAGAAATAACTCACATCGCCTAATTCTAGTTTGTATAAAAAGCGTACAATCCTGTGAGCTGAGAGGGATGTTACGACATCAGAAATGTTCGTTACTTTGATCCACTTCCTAATTCTCAAGGGTTGATGGATTTACCATCAACTACGCCCTTTATTTGTGATTGTCGTCACTTAAATGTCGTTTGTTTCGTTAGCGTTAAGATCGCGTTGCACATAGATTACGAAAAGTTCTTCTACGCTGACCGAGTTAATGTGACCGATATTACAATTTTCACATCATCAGATGAGTGGACTATAAAAAGCGTCATGAACGGGTTTTAACCTTTCTCACATTCCATTGTGATCAAAATCACTAAGAACTGGTGCAAAGTTCACTTTGTTGAGATTTGGATCACTAACCTAGCAATGGTACCCCCTCTACGCCCTCAGCCCTCCTCCTTCAAAGGATGAGAATTAGGAGGATGTTTATTCACAGAGGTAAATGCACGATGTATGGCAGATGAATTACCAAAAGACGTGAGAATTTCGTAATGAAACCTACTCAACAAAAACAATTTGACAAGAAGTCGTTCCAAGAAAGCGTAAAGAAACACTTATCTGTAACTTACGCTCATACGATTGAAAACGCAGACAGCCGCGCATGGTACCTAGCAATGGGGCATGCTCTGGCTGAATTTACTACTCTAGATTTGCTTGCGACAGAAGAAGATCCACGCATTAAAAGTGCGAAGAGCGTTAACTACCTTTCGCTAGAATTCCTTATCGGTCGTTTGACGGGTAACAACCTAATCAGCATGGGTCTGTATGAACAAGTAACAGAAGCAATGGCTGAACTGGGTTACAACCTAACTGATCTGCTAGAAGAAGAGCGCGACCCATCATTGGGTAACGGTGGCCTTGGTCGTCTGGCTGCGTGTTTCATGGATTCATGTGCGGCACAAGAATTCCCAACTGTCGGCTATGGTTTACATTACGAATACGGTCTATTTAAACAGTCATTCAAAGATGGTCGCCAGCAAGAAGCACCTGACGCTTGGCGCGGTGTAGAAGGCTACCCTTGGGAAATTGCGCGTCCAGAACTTGCGCAAGAGATCGGTTTCTACGGTCACGTTGAAGTGATTAACGAGAACGGTAAAGAAGTTCGCAAATGGGTACCAGGCATGACAGTAAGAGCAATGCCTTGGGATCTTCCAATTGTGGGTTACGAATCAGACACGGTTTACCCGCTACGTCTTTGGGAATGTCAGGCGATTGCACCATTCTCACTAGCAAGCTTTAACAATGGTGATTACTTCGAAGCTCAGCACGCACTGATCGACGCAGGTAACATCACTAAAGTGCTTTACCCGAACGACAACCACGAGAAAGGTAAAACACTGCGTCTAATGCAGCAGTACTTCCACTCAGCAGCGTCTGTACGTGACATCCTACGTCGCCACGAAGCTGCGGGCTACTCGCTAGCGGATCTACCTAAGCAAGAGACTATCCAGCTTAACGATACACACCCAACGATTGCGATTCCTGAACTAATGCGCATCCTGATGGATGAAAAAGGTTTAGCTTGGGAAGCAGCTTGGGAAATCAGCTCTAAGACATTTGCGTACACCAACCACACGCTACTTCCAGAAGCACTAGAGACATGGCCAGAGTCGCTAATCCAGCACCTGCTACCACGTCATATGGAGATCATTTACGAGATCAACCACCGCTTCCTACAAGACGTACGTGCAATGTGGCCGGGTGATGTCGCGAAGCAACAGAAGCTTTCTATCATCGAAGAAGGTTTCCACCGCATGGTTCGCATGGCAAACCTATGTGTAATCGGCTCTTACGCAGTAAACGGTGTAGCAGCACTTCACTCTGAATTGGTTAAGAAAGACCTATTCCCAGAGTTCCACGAAATGTACCCGACACGTCTACACAACGTAACGAACGGTATTACGCCACGTCGCTGGTTGAAGTTCTGTAACCCAGGTCTGTCTCAGCTTATCACTGAGAAAGTCGGCCCAGAATGGCCAGCGAAACTAGAGCAACTTGAAGGTATTGCAAAGTACGCTACTGACGCGACATTCCAAAAAGAATTCATGGCAGTGAAGAAAGAGAACAAAGAACGCCTAGCAACTTGGGTGAAAGAGAACATGGGTATCGAGCTCGATACTAATGCAATCTTCGATGTTCAAATCAAGCGTCTGCACGAGTACAAACGTCAGCATCTAGACTTGCTACACGTACTGTCTCTGTACCACCGTATTCTTAATGAACCAGGTTTTGAGTGTACGCCACGCGTTGTGTTCTTCGCAGCAAAAGCAGCACCGGGTTACCACCTAGCGAAAGAAATCATCTTCGCAATCAACAAGATTGCAGACAAGGTGAACAACGATCCTCGCATCGGTAACAAGCTGAAAGTGGTATTCATCCCTGACTACCGCGTGAGCATGGCTGAAATCATTATCCCTGCGGCTGACGTTTCTCAACAAATCTCGCTAGCGGGTAAAGAAGCATCAGGTACAGGTAACATGAAGATGGCGCTAAACGGTGCGCTAACTATCGGTACAATGGATGGTGCAAACGTTGAGATTCGTGAGGAAGTAGGCGATGAGAACATCTATATCTTCGGTCTAGATGTTGAAGGTGTGAAAGCGCTGAAAGCTCAAGGTTACAACCCATTTGATTACTACAATGCGGATCACTTACTCAAAGCGTCAATGGACTTGCTATTGGGTGAAGAGTTCACACCAGGTCAACCAGGCTTACTGCGTGCAACGTATGACAGCCTACTAGACGGCGGTGACCCGTACTTATGTCTTGCGGACTTTGCATCTTACGTGAAAGCGCACGAAGACATGAGCGAACAATATAAAGATCAAGCTGGCTGGGCGAAGAAGGCCATTCTTAATACCGCCCTTGTTGGCAAGTTCACGTCAGACCGCTCAATCCGCGACTACGTGAACAATATCTGGAAACTTGAAGCGGTGAAACGCTAATAGAACCTAGTTAAGACCAAGGTAGCCAAGCGCTACCTTTGGTCATTTTCCAAAAGAAGTTATTGATAACAATAAAACCCTACATGGAAGGTGTTGGTATTACCTTCGGAGAAAGCGATGAAAGAACAAACAGCATTAAAGAAAGTCGCGGAAATGGCGAGATTGGCTGATAGCTATGTCAGTGCTTGGGGAGATGAGGCTAAAGTGTCTGAGGAGACGCTACGCCGCTTGCTCGCTTCGCTTGGCTACGATACTAGCAGTGATGAAAAACTACTGGCTTCTGCTGAAAAGAAACATAAAAAAGACGTACTAGCCCCTGTTCTTGTTTTACGCGACGGCGAACCAGTCGAAGTGGAACTAAACCTAGGTACGAGTGCTCGTGAGAGTGAATTCAGCTGGCGTTTAGAAACAGAACAAGGAGAGGTACTTGAAGGCTATCTTCAGTCCCAAATTGTTCGTGATGAGCGTGCTGAGGGTGGCCCTCTAGTGTTTGCATTGCCAAAGAACTTGGCTTGGGGTTATCACAAACTGATCATCAGTCGTAAGCGTCGTAAAACACCTTACGAGATGTCATTGATCATTACGCCGAAAGCGTGTTTCAAACAAGACGATCTAAACCAACACAAAAAGCTATGGGGTCCTAGTATCCAGCTTTACACACTGCGTACTCAGCATAACTGGGGCATCGGTGATTTTGGCGACCTAAAACAACTGGTGAGTGATATTGCCTCTCGTGGCGGTGACTTCATTGGCTTGAACCCTATTCACTCGCTGTTCCCTGCGAATCCAGAAGGGGCAAGTCCATACAGCCCGTCTTCTCGTCGCTGGCTGAACATCATGTACATCGACGTAAGCTCTGTACCTGAGTTCGCGCTAAGTGCAGAAGCACAACAGCGAGTGGGTAGCGCAGAGTTCCAACAACGTCTACAAAAAGCGCGAGACTCTCATTGGGTGAATTACACCGAAGTTTCACAACTAAAAATGAGCGTTCTTCCGCTGCTATTCAGTGAGTTTAAAGCTCGCCATTTAGACAAGAACACCGATCGCGCTCGTGCCTTCTTGGACTTTGTTGAAAAAGGCGGCGACAGCTTGCTACACCAAGCTGCATTCGATGCACTTCATGCTGATTTACATGCAGAAGATGCAAACATGTGGGGTTGGCCTGTGTTCCCTGAGAAGTACCGCACATTCGACGCAGCTGGTACTCAGAAGTACATTAAGGACAACCAAGATCGTGTTCACTTGTACATGTACCTGCAATGGATCGCAGACGATCAAATCAAAGAAGCGCAAGCGCTAGCCGAAGAAAAAGGCATGGCTGTGGGTTTGTACCGCGACCTTGCGGTTGGTGTTGCAGATTCAGGCAGCGAAACATGGGCTGACGAAGGCGCGCTAGTATTGGATGCAAGCATCGGTGCGCCACCAGATGTACTTGGTCCACTAGGCCAAAACTGGGGTCTGCCTCCGCTTAACCCTCAAGTTTTAGAAGCGACTGGCTACGACGCTTACATCAAATTGTTACGTGCTAATATGAAGCATTGTGGTGCATTGCGTATCGACCACGTACTTGGCCTGCTTCGCCTTTGGTGGATTCCAAAAGGCGAGAAAGCGACAGAAGGCGCATACCTGTACTACCCAGTTGAAGACATGCTAGCAATCCTAGCCTTGGAATCTCACCGTCATCAGTGTTCTGTAATCGGTGAAGACTTGGGTACTGTACCTGATGAAATCGTTGATATCCTTCGTGATGCGGGTGTGCATTCGTACAAAGTCTTCTTCTTCGAAACATCAAAAGACGACGGCGGTTTTATTTCTCCGAAGCACTACGCTGAGCAGTCTATGGCTGCGCTGTGTACGCACGATATGCCAACACTACGCGGTTTCTGGCACTGTGATGACTTGAAGATGGGGCGTGAGATTGGTCTGTACCCTGATGAACAGCAGTTGGAAGGCCTATTCGCTGACCGCTTGAAGTGCAAACAAGGTATTCTAGACAGCGTTCGCTGGCATGGCTATCTGCCAGAAGGCATTGGTCATGATGCTCAGTACGTGCCAATGGATTCATACCTAAGCGAAGCGCTGCAACTGCACGTAGCCGCGGGTGACTCTGCACTGCTTAGCGTTCAGCTTGAAGACTGGCTAGAAATGGATCAACCGGTCAACATTCCTGGTACGGTGGATGAGTATCCAAACTGGCGTCGTAAATTGTCGATGAACCTAGATGAAATCTTCAGCCGTGAAGATGTGAATCGTATTTCTAAACGCCTTACTGAAGTTCGTGCACAGGCGAGTAAGTAAGATGCCTAGAGTGGCGTAGATGGACGAGCTGATTACGAATTTTGTTAGCTCAGAGGTACGAAAGTTCCGTCTAGGTCACTCATTCCTAAAACACAATCCGTTAGGATGAAGTACCGTTATTATGCCCGCGACAATAGCGGGCATTTTTGTATTTTGACGCCGTTTACGCAACGAACGTGAGAAGCGGAGTCTTTTTGTGAGTTCACAACGTTGGCTGTGGAGAAACCGATGTTTGATTCAGATCTCTGGTCTTGAAAAGGATGTTGGCTCTAGGGAGAAAGATTTGAAAACCACCAAAACCAAGAAAATAAAGAAACAACACGAACGCGCATACGAACTGCTTGCTGAGGCGGCTTACTCAGATCCATTTGCGGCGCTGGGTCCTTTCATTGACGACGAAGCTTCGCTGAGAGTTTGGATGCCGGGCGCAAACAAGGTTGAACTGCTTGTTAATGGTGAACCTCGCGTGGCGCTTGAGCGTGATGGCGACAGCGGTTTCATCTTAAAAGAGCAACGCGATTTACATCTGACCCACTACCGTTTAGCGGTCGATTGGAATGGTGTTGAACAAATTATTGATGACCCGTACCAGTACCACAATATCTACCAAGAGTACGAGCATCTGCATACGCCAAAAGACATGTATCACTACATGGGCGCACACTTTGTCACGCTAGAACGTGGTGGTGAAAACATTTCCGGTGTTCGTTTCCTTGTTTATGCACCACACGCATCGGCTGTTAGCCTTGTGGGTTGCTTCAACCAATGGGATGGTCGTCGTCACCCAATGCAACGCCTAGACTACGGTATCTGGGGCCTATTTATTCCTGGCTTAGAAGAAGGCGTTCAGTACAAATTTGAGCTCAAAGGGCCAAATGGGGAAGGGCTTCCTCATAAACAAGACCCTTGGGGTTTCTACTCTGAGCAATACCCATCGTTCGCGTCCATTACTTACGATCACAAGCGTTACCAATGGCAAGATGCGAAATGGCAAAACCGTGCAGTGACGCAAAAGCGTGATGAAGCGTTATCGTTTTACGAGCTGCATGCTGGGTCATGGAAGCGCAACGAGAAAGGTGATTTCCTCAATTACCGCGAACTTGCGGAGCAGTTGGTGCCATACCTTGTGGATATGGGCTACACCCACGTTGAACTGATGCCTGTGTCTGAGCATCCATTCTATGGTTCATGGGGCTATCAACCTGTTGGCTTGTTTGCACCAACTAGCCGCTTTGGCTCCCCTGATGATTTCAAATTCTTCGTGGATGCGTGTCACCAAGCTGGTATCGGTGTGGTGCTGGATTGGGTTCCGGCGCATTTCCCATCGGATGACCACGGTTTAGCAAACTTTGACGGCACACCGCTGTTCCACGACCCGGACCCACGTCGCGGTTGGCACCAAGACTGGAACTCCTACATTTACGATTTAGGCCGTGAACATGTGCGTCGCTTCCTTGTCTCGAATGCGCTGTACTGGTTTGAACAATTCCATATTGATGGTATTCGCGTGGACGCCGTCGCGTCGATGCTCTATCTCGATTATTCACGTAGCCACGATCAGTGGGTCCCGAACGTTGATGGTGGCAACGAAAACTACGACGCAATCGCAACCTTAAAATGGATGAACGAAGAAGTGTACAAGCACTTCCCGAATGCGATGACGATTGCGGAAGAGTCAACGGCGTTTCCGAGTGTGTCTGCGCCAACCTTTATGGGTGGTTTAGGCTTTGGCTTCAAGTGGAATATGGGGTGGATGCACGACAGTCTTTCATACATCAAAGAAGATCCTGTTCACCGCAAATACCACCACAATACCATCACATTCCCGCTAGTTTATGCGCACAGCGAGAACTACGTCTTGTCTCTCTCTCACGATGAGGTGGTGTACGGCAAAGGCTCTATTCACAACAAGATGCCGGGCGATGAATGGCAGCAAACCGCAAACCTACGAGCATACTACGGTTATATGTATGGTCAACCGGGCAAAAAGCTGAACTTTATGGGCGCGGAAATTGGCCAAACGGCGGAGTGGAACCACGATGATCAGTTGCAATGGTTCTTACTGGAATATGAGCGTCATCAAGGTGTCCAAAAGCTGATGCGAGATTTGAACCACTTGTACCGAAATGAAGCGGCGATGCACGATCAAGATTGTGTTCCTGCTGGTTTTGAGTGGCGTCTACAAGACGAAGCGGATGCAAGCATCCTAGCGCACGAGCGTATCAGTAAAGAGGGTGAGCGTATTCTCATCATCACCAACTTTACGCCCGTACCACACGAGCGTTTCCGTTTAGGTGTTCCAAATGCAGGTCAATACGAACTGCTGCTGAACACGGACGACAGCAAATACGGCGGCAGCGATTTTAAAGTGCTGACCATTGTGAAAACGGAAAAAGTTGAAAGTGAATCACTGCCTCAATCACTTGAGCTTCGTTTGCCTCCACTTTCAACCGTGTTCTACAAGCTGCACAAATAATTTAGTCTAATCAAATTCTAAGCCCGTTTTACATTGTAAATCGGGCTTTTTTTGACCTATTTTTTACCTCTAAAACTTGTTGTTCTTGATTGAATCAGGCAAGCTCACGGGTTTGTTTATCATCAATCGCTAATGCATTGGGGAACTACACATGTTGAAAAGGCTTAAGTCATTTCTATTTAAAATGGTGTTGATATTACTGATTGCCCCAATCGTTTTGGTTGGTGTGGTGAAATATGTCGATCCACCAATATGGGGATGGAAGTTAAGCCGCATTGTTGCCCCACCAAAGAACTATCCAGACAGCAGCCAACACGAATGGGTATCCTTGTCGCGTATTTCAAAAAATATGCAGTTAGCGGTGATTGCGACCGAAGATCAAAAATTCCCTCATCATTATGGTGTCGATTTCGAGTCGCTATTCGACGTGATTTCCGAGGCTGGTGATAATGGTCCGTCGAGAGGCGCGAGCACCATTACCCAACAAGCCGCGAAAAATGTGTTTTTGTTTCCGTCTCACTCCTACGTTCGCAAGGCTTATGAGCTTTACTTTGCTTTGCTGATGGAGCTGATGTGGAGCAAAGAGCGCATTCTCGAAGTGTATCTAAATGTGGTTGAATTTGGTCCCGGTATTTACGGCGCTGAAGCGGCGGCGCAGAATTATTTTGGTGTCAGTGCAAAGCAACTCTCGAAGTGGCAAGCAGCGCGTTTAGCCGTGGTGTTGCCAAATCCATATCGAATCAAAGTCTATCCACAAAGTGATTACACTGCTCGCCGCACAAGATGGGCGATGAATCAAATGAGCAATCTTGGCAGCGTGCAACTTTAACTCCCTCAATCTATTGCGCTTAAATAGAACTACGCCCCTATATCAATAAAATGTGAAGCGTCACAAGCTTTAGGGCGTAGCCTTTCAGAATGATGTGCTCAGTTTTTCATCCATTTACTATTAGTGTGAATAAAAATACAACACGAATACTGCGCCTATGCGCAACCAATGGACTGAACGATGAAACTGAATCTGATTACGACTACCTTATTGCTTGCATCGGCAAGTGCCATCGCCGAGCCAAACATCACCATTTCGACCACGACCAACAGCCGTGACTTTCCTTTAAATGCAGAGCAGCCTTTGGTTGTGCCCTTAACCAAAGATGGATACACGCTCAAAATTACGGGTGTTGAAGGCGACTGTGTCGCGCCTGATGGCCAGAAGGTCAAATTCAATAAACCTATCGCGCTGAACTGCGGAAAGCCAACGGAACTGCCGTTAAAAATCCGCTTTACTGGCGATTACTCTTTTGCTTTTGATGCGGAAGCGAAAACACTGCGCTTCAAGCGTGAACCTAAGAAAGCCGCGAAGACAGAATTCAAACGCCCAATCCCACAAGTGCAATGTGAGGTTTATCAAGGCGGCGAAGTCACCATTGCGCTGGGTGACAGTTTCCCCGATGGCACCAAGTTGCGTGATGCTTACTCTGGGCAAATGGTCGAAGTAAAAGATCAGCAAGTATCGCTGACGCCAAGCAAAGATTCAGGCGGGTTGGTGCTACTAGAGCCAGTGAAGAAAACCAAAGAAGCAGTACCGTTTGATTACCGTAATGCCAACATTTACTTCGTGATGGTCGACCGTTTCAAGAATGCTGATACGAGCAATGACAACAGCTATGGACGCAAGAAAGACGGCAAAGAAGAGATCGGCACCTTCCACGGCGGTGATCTAAAAGGCGTGATCGAAAAGCTAGATTACATCAAGAGCCTAGGTACAGATGCGATTTGGTTGTCGCCAATCGTTGAACAAGTGCACGGCTTTGTTGGCGGCGGCGATAGCGGCTCATTCCCATTCTACGCTTACCACGGTTACTGGACGCGTGACTTTACCAAGATTGATGAGAACTTCGGTAACGAAGCTGATCTGAAAAAGCTGGTGGAAGAGGCACACAAACGTGGCCTTAAAGTCTTGATGGACGCAGTAATCAACCACACCGGTTACTCAACGTTAGCCGATTTGCAATTTGACGGTATTGAGGTGTTAAAACCAAACGCTGATTTACCGAATAAGTGGGGTGACTGGCAACCAAAAGCGGGTGAAAATTGGCATAGCTATCACCAGAATATTGATTACCAGAGTCCAAACTGGTCGAAATGGTGGGGCGGTGACTGGGTAAGAACAGGTCTACCGGGATACCCAGCTCCGGGCAGCAGTGATATCACTATGTCATTGGCGGGTTTACCTGACTTTATCACCGAATCAGACAAAGCCGTGAAGCCCGCGCAGTGGCTATTGGATAACCCTGGTACTCGCGTAGAGGCGCGCGACAATTACACCGTCTCGGACTACCTAATTGAGTGGCAAACTGATTGGGTGAAACGCTTTGGCATTGATGGTTACCGTGTCGATACGGTGAAGCACGTTGAAGGCGATGTGTGGAAACGCTTGAAAGAAGAGGCTTCAAGCAGTCTTGAGCAGTGGCGCAAAGAGAATGGTAAGTCAGGTCAGCCATTCTGGATGATGGGTGAAGTATGGGGACATACCGCATATCGCAGTCCTTACTTTGAAGATGGCTTTGATGCGTTGATTAACTTCGACATGCAGAAGAAGTTAGACAAAGGCGCGGCGTGTTTCAGCCAAATGGCAGACACCTACCAAAGTTACGCAGATACTATCGCCAATGAAAAAGACTTCAACCCAGTGAGCTACATGTCTTCTCACGATACCGAGCTGTTCTTCTCTCGCTTCAAAGATTACGGCATGCAGCGTAACGCCGCGAATGCACTGCTTCTGAGCCCTGGTGCTGTTCAGGTTTACTATGGTGATGAAGTTGGTCGTAACATTGGTCCTTACGCGGACGATTTCCACCAAGGCACTCGTTCTGACATGGTGTGGAAGCTATCTGATGAGAAGCGAGCGCTGCTAAAACACTGGCAAACTCTTGGTCAGTTCCGTAAAGCGCACCCAGCGATTGGTGCGGGTCAGCATCAAGTAATTGAACAAGAAGGCGCGTACGTGTTCTCTCGCTCGCTTGGCAATGACAAAGTCGTTGTGGCGTTTGTAGGACGTGATAAGTAACTAAACGCTCTTTATGTCGATAAATAAAAAGCCCTTCCTTGAGTTATCAGGGAAGGGCTTTGTTGTTTTAGTTCGCCAGTTCTTGGTCGATGACTTTTTCTAGCTCGTCAAACGGCACATAGCCAGGAATAACTTGATCATTAATGATCAACGCAGGCGTGCCGCGTAAACCAAGTTGCGTGAAATACTGATAGTTTTTATCAAGCAACGCCTTGGTCTCTTTGTCGTCGACAAGCTGCGCTTCTGTCCCCGTTTTTTTCGCGATTTGATTTAAGGAACGTGCGTCATGTGCGCCCGGTTTTTTCACCAATAACTCATGCACTTGTTCGTACTTATCTCGCTGGTTTTGCCAAACATTTAATGCGTAACTTGCCGAGTTGTAGCCGTTTTTCTCGTATTGTTCTTTAAAAGAGACATTGAGGTTAAGCACTTTTACCTGCGGATATTCCTTACCAACTTTGACCAGCTCTCCTTCTAAACGTTTACAAAAAGGGCAGCTGTAGTCTGTTACGTTAATAATGGTTAACTCAGGGTTTTCAGCACCAAAAGAGGAATGTTTGCCATCACTTAGATATTGACGAACCTCCTTCAAGGTGTCGCCAAATGACTGTTGATACGCAATGTACTCTTGAAGGTTTTGGTGCAATGAATCAAGAATTTGAGGGTTATCTTTTAGTATCTGATTAACTTCCTCTAGCTTTTGTTCTGCGGTCTTTTCTGATGCGAAAGATACGGCAGATACGATAGCCATCGTTAACGCCAAAAGTGTACGAGTGAATGTCATAATATTTCCTAAAACTTTTAAATTTCGTTGTTTGTTATGTGAAGTGAATAAAATATGTACAAAAGTCAGGCAGAAAGGTCTCTCGCCTTGCTGGCTTTATTCTCTAAACACGCAAAGTTTTAGGTGAACCCGATACTTTTCCGGTATCGGTTCTGTGTATTCCAGATAGCGAATTGCTGTGGTTGTCATCGGCAGCGCCACAATCAAAGCAAACAGAAAAAATGGAATAAGAATATGATCAAACTGATGTTGGTAAGCTTGAACTAGCTTTTCTGAAAGGTCGCAAGATGGTGATAAATTCACGCTTTCATCTTGCTGACTCTGTATTTGGTGAGCCTTCGGGCAGCTTTTCGAGAAACCAGAATTTTGGCTTAAGCATATCATCACCACCCAAAACACGAGGGCGAGTGTCCACTTGGCTATTTTAGGTTGTGAGCGTAACAATGGGCTGCCTAGTCCTGTTGATTCTGGTTTAATCCGTTTGCATATGACCGGACAATCCTAACCTAAATTTCATTATGGAATGTTACTTTCGAGTTAATCGATATTGCCTCAATGCCAAAGTATGAAGTACGTCATGAATGTTGTAGAAAGCAATATTCGTTGGAATCATTGGTCGGATTGATGAAGAAGTCCTGAGGTATCGATATAGATTAATATACCTAATTGTTAGCACAAATTTTTATTATCTTTCAAATGTGATTGAAATCATAAAATAAAACTTCATAACTGAGTCGCCAGAATGTTCGGCAGACGGGTTGATTTTGATCATCTCTCTAGCACATTATTCAGGTGAACATATGTGTTAAGTTCCACATGTGTAGGTAATGTTATGAAAATTCCTGTTCAAACTGAGCGTAAAGTTACACTGGGGTGCTACGTTGCTCTGGCGTTTGCGGTTGTGTTCTTTTCTGGCCTGATGCAATCTAGCGAATGGTACGGTGTATTCGATTTTACAACGCTCAATGGCTCTTTCGGCAAGGTGGCGTATGGTGTCACCGAAACGGCTGACGGTGTGCAAGTTGCAACAACGTCGCTTCGCGGTACTGGTGGTAGTGGTGCTCGCGACGGTTTCATTTTCGCACTTACTTTGATTCCAACTGTTATGTTCGCCTTAGGTATGATCAACGTACTTGAGCACTACGGTGCACTTGAAGCAGCTCGTAAGCTTCTTACTCCTCTTCTACGTCCTCTAATGGGCATCCCTGGTAACTCTGGTCTGGCTTTAATTGCTTCTCTACAAAGTACCGATGCAGGTGCGGCAATGACGCGTCAGCTAAAAGATGAAGGTCACCTAACTAAGCGTGAAACGGACGTATTTACCATGTTCCAGTTCACAGCAGGTGCAACCATCGTGAACTTCTTCTCATCGGGTGCTGTGCTGTTCACACTGACGATGGCTGACGGCTCTCTAGCAGTAACGTCTTCTATTGGTTTAGCAGTTGTGGTGATGTTCGCATTTAAGATCATCGGCGCGAACCTGTTCCGTATCTACCTGAACATGACGGAAGGTAAAGAAGACAAGCAAGACCAAAACAAATCAGAGAACTTAAAAGAGGAGACGGCATAATGGGTGACGTTAAAGCGAAAAAACCAATGGTGACGGATATCTTCGTCGAAGGTGCTAAGAAAGGTTGGGTGATTGCGACTACCTCTACGGTGCCTAACGTATTGATGGCGTTCGTAATCATCAAAGCGCTGCAAATCACTGGCGCGTTGGATTTGATGGGCTCGGTATTTTCTCCAGTAATGGCGGTTTTTGGTTTGCCAGGTGAAGCGGCTGCGGTGCTGATTGGTGCTTGGATGTCGATGGGCGGCGCAGTTGGCGTGGTTATCACATTGTTTGACCAAGGCATCTTGAACGGTACGCACATCGCGATTCTTGCACCTGCAATTTACCTAATGGGCTCACAGGTTCAGTACATGGGTCGAATTATGGGACCTATCGGTACTGAAGGTCGTTACATCCCAATTATGATTGCGATTTCCGTATTGAACGCATTTGGCGCAATGCTAGTCATGAACTTGTTTGTTTAGGGAGCAATCATGCAGTTTTCTCTCAATGAATATCTCGAAGAACTTCGTCCTCTCATCAATGTCGATTGTGGCACGTACACCACTGATGGCATTGAGTTTATCGCTTCTCAATTTGAAGAGAAGTACCAAGCGATGTCAGGTTGGAGCGTAAAACGCATCGACTGTGGCAGAGCGGGTGTTGGTCTTGAAGTTCGAAATAAGCCGGAAGCTGAGCAAATCGACGTGATGCTGATTGGTCATATGGATACAGTGTTCCCCGTGGGTACTGCTGAGCTTCGTCCGATGTCTCAAGATGCAGAGAAAGCCTACGGTCCGGGCGTCTCGGACATGAAATCTGGCTTGCTGAACATCGTATACGCGATGCGCAATCTAGACCAAGCGGTGTTGGATAAGCTGTCTATCGCTATCTGCATGAACCCAGATGAAGAAACGGGTTCTATGGACTCTGTGGATTGGATTCAATCAGTAGCGAAAAACGCTAAGAATGTACTGGTTGCAGAAGCAGCACGTGCAGATGGCGGTTTAGTGAAAGCGCGCAAAGGCATGGCTCGCTACAAAATGACCTTTAATGGCGTTGCTGCTCACGCAGGTAACGAGCCAGAGAATGGCCGCAGCGCAATCACTGAGATGGCGAATTGGATTCTAGCAGTCAATGCAATGACCAACTTTGAATCTGGTACCACGTTGAACGTCGGTATTATTTCTGGCGGCAACGGTGCGAACATCGTCCCGGAGCACGCGGAAGCGATCGTGGATGTGCGTTTCTGGAGCAACGAAGAATACGATGATGTCGACAGCAAGCTAAACGGCATGCTGGAAACACCATTCGTTGATGGTGTGAGTATCGAGTTGGTTCGTGAAGCTTACAAACCTTCTATGGTGCCAAGTGCGCAAACGGAAAGCCTGATGGCATTAGTTGAAGAAGCCGCAAGTGAACTGGCTATCGACATCAACTGGAAAGAAGTGGGTGGCGGCTCTGATGCAAACAACACGGCGATTCTAGGCGTTCCAACTTTGGATGGTCTAGGACCTATCGGTGCGGGCTTCCACAGCGATCAAGAGTACTTGTTGCTTGAGTCTATCGAACCACGTATCAAAATGCTGATGCGTGTATTGGAGAAGATTGCTCAATAGGGCATTCTGCTTTTAAAGCTTGGTTCCCAAAGCTTTTGGCTTCAACCTTTTGGTTTGCAAGACTTTTTTCCAATGCAATAATCCCCGGACTTCGGTTTGGGGATTTTTCTATCTGTGTTTCACTTTACTATCATTTCTTGTTATTAATCTTGCGTTCAGGTTCGATTAATTAATATGTTGGACATAGTCATAAATTTCGGAGGCAACGATGACCACAACAATGTCTGTAAAATCGGCGCCGAAAGACGCCAAAGACCAAACGATGCAAGCGCCAGATGAGAAAACCTTCTGGCGTAAAATGAAAAATTCCGTCAAGAAAGCAGGTGAAGAGATTGCGGTTATGGGCATTAAATCATGGCTCGCGATGGCAGATTCCAACACTTCTGTTCGCCACAAGGCTATCCTAGGTGGCGCGCTGGCTTACTTCGTCCTACCAACAGATATGGTGCCAGACGTACTCGCTGGCGTCGGCTTTACCGATGATATGGCAGCACTTACCTTAGCCGCGAACTCAGTCGGTAATGCCATCACTAAAGAACACGAAGCACAAGCCAGAGAAAAACTGAATTCGATGGTGGAGTAGGTATGGCCCATCAAACATGTTCTATGTTTGGTTTAGCGCAAACAAGAAATTGTTATTTTTAACATTTACACAAAGCACACGAGCTCGTCACAATACGTTTTTCCGTAGTAGATTTGCTCGATTTGAAAGGGTACTTTCAGATTCAAGTTTTTATCTAAGAGAAACCTTTCATGTACATGTATACGCCAGATATTATTGGTATGCTAACTTTGAACGGAAAACCGTTGTCATCTCAATTAGTGGTCCTCCGAGTCGATGTGCGTGGAACCATTCATGAGTTTCAAACTATTACTGATGCTAACGGATCGTTTGCCTTCCCTGCATTGGAAGAGCATGAGTCTCAAGACTTATTGAACTTAGATCAGAAATACGTGCTCGTTTTCTTGAAGACTCATCTAGCAAATGGAGAAGAGGTGACGATATGGGAGTCTTGAATTGATGGTTATGAGACTTATGAGTTTGCTAGAGAAAATATGGGAAATTTGAATTGTGAAGTAACCAATGAAGTTTACTACTTCGCTTTTTCTTATTTTGGAAATGGTGAAGATGATACTTATGTGTACAGTCAGTGCAAACTAACTGGTTATGTAGAATCAGGAGTATACGAAAGTTAAGTAGTGAATTACTTTAGAGAAATATTCTGCGAATTAGCACTTTGATTGATATGTTTAAACTTGATTGAGGCGTGCAGGTATAGCTTTTGCTTTTAAAGAACTTTGAGTTTAATAATCATCACAATCATAAACTCTATGAAAAGTGTCTTTTATATAAAAATCCATTTAAATTGCAGTTGCTAATAACCATTAGATCTCCAGCATTATCTAGATTGATATTCTTGAAAAAGTATCGAAACTCGGTATCTTCAAGCTCACAGTAAAGATTACTTAAGTTGTCCTCTATAAATATAGGTGGTGAAACGTAGTTTAACTGAGACTCCCAAATATATTTCTTTTCTTCATTTATATAGGTATATATTCCGATATATGAATATGTTTGATTCAAAGCTGATTCTTTGAACCTTTGAGAATGTATGACTGGTTTAAAGTGAAATTCACCTAACTCATTAGTACTTGAACTCCTTTTGTAATTATTTTTTAAAAAATTAGCTTCTAAGTAAACCGTTACATTTTCTAGAGGTCTTTGATCAAGAACTAAAGTACCTTTTACCTCTGGGCTTAATGTATATTTAAATTTCTTAAAAAAATCGAACATACTTTCGTTGAAACCTAATGCAAGTATTGGAAATGAGAAAATGAATAAAAAAAGACTATTTTTAAACATAAAATTATGATGTATGTATCTTAGTACCAACTTAATTATCAGACTACTATCTATCGCGATTTGGTTTTGAACTTTAATTTGATAATGGAATTTGTATCTCTATATGATGAAAATGTTTCTTATATCATTTTCAAAGTGATAAACATAGGCGAGTTATCTTAACCCTCTAGATGAGCTAATATAGAATCTAACTACTTTCTAACTACTTACCGATTAGTAATTGAAACAACCTCGGGGGACGAGAATTTTATCTAAACCTTTTTGACTTCGGGTTAATTGGAAATAAAAAACCACCTTAGAGTAAGGTGGTTTTTGCTTAGACAGGATAATTTAACTTGGAAGGGTTTAAGCTTCCGCGCGCTTCAGGTGCACTTCTTCTTCGGCTACGCCTGCCATTGGGTCGTTGAAGCGAGCTTCATCCAATGCACCTTCTGATTTCGCAACGATGACGGTTACTGCACTGTCTCCAGTGATGTTTACCGCGGTACGAATCATATCAAGAAGACGGTCAACACCCATGATAAGTGCAATGCCCTCTAGAGGCAGACCTACTTGGTTCAATACCATTGCCAACATTACTAGACCCACACCAGGGACACCTGCGGTACCGATAGACGCCAGAGTTGCCGTCATGATAACCATTAGGTAATCGCCCATAGTTAAATCAATATTGAAAGCTTGAGCAATAAACGCAGTTGCTACGCCTTGCATGATCGCCGTACCGTCCATGTTCACGGTTGCACCAAGTGGTACTGTGAACGATGATACACGGTTCTCAACACCCATGCGGTGCTTTGCTGTTTCCATTGTCACTGGAATCGTCGCGTTCGATGATGCTGTAGAAAAAGCAAACATGATCGCGTCTTCCATCTTACGTAGGAACGTAATTGGGTTTAGACCTGTGAAACCTTTTAACATTAAGCTGTAAGTAACTAGACCGTGTAGGACAAGCGTACCAGCCAGTACTAAGAAGTACTCTGCCAGATTGACGATCGCGCCCAGACCAAGACCAGTAAATAGCTTCGCCATTAAGAAGAACACCCCATAAGGCGCCAAGTTCATCAAAATCGCGACCAGTTTCATGATCACTTCATTCAGATCAGAGAAGAATGCTGCGATACGCTCGCCTGGCTTACCTGCTGCACTGATCGCGATACCGAATAGGACGGCGAACACGATAACTTGCAGGGTTTTACCTTCTGCCATTGCGCTGATTGGGTTAGTCGGGAACATATCAATGATCACCTGACCCAAAGATGGCGCTTCTGCTGATTTGAATGAACTTGCTGCCGTTAGGTCTGCACCAGCACCCGGCTGGAATAGCGTACCCATGGTTAGAGCAAGTGTGATTGCGATAGCGGTTGTTGCTACGTAGAAAGCAAGGGTTTTACCACCCATGCGACCCAGTGTAGAGAGGTCTTTTAGAGAGCTGGTACCACAAACTAGCGAAACAAATACTAGCGGTACAACAAGCATTTTTAAGCTGGCAACGAAGATCTGTCCACCAACTTCGAATAATCCATTAACAATGTATGCGTCGACAAATCCGTTGTCGGCAAAAAGTGTGCGAATTGCAAATCCTGTCAAGATACCCGCTACCATACCTAAAATTACGCGGCTGGTGAGCGACATCGGTTTCTTGGTATTCATGAGAACACTCCTTATAGTTATGCACCTTGAGTTCACTTCAAAGCGGCGAGCAGATTAGCAGCGGAGTGAGAAAATACGAAAGAATAATCCTCTAAATGGTTAATAGATGTGAACTTTATCACTAATAAAAATGGAATTTTAACCAAATATTAACGAATTGGCTGGATAAAAAGTTTGTATTTTAACACTTTTATCGAATATACAACCGATAACAAAGAGGATTTACAATAAATTCTAATAAGAGATAGAGTGCATACTCTCTTTGAGTGGATGCATTTCTGCATAACTATTTAAGTTGTATTCAGACTAGCGGTCGCTTCTTTAGGGATAATTTAGTATTGAGTGTTCATCAGAGCCAACGAACCCTTTATGCTTTCATATTTGTCAACTCAATGATGGTTGGCAAGTGTAGTTAGTTGGAGGTGATCCCAGCTCCAATAACTTTGACTGGTATTTTTAATCCCTCCAACCCAATAGCATTGTTTCGCTCGTATTAAGCCTTCCAAACACTGCTTGCCAGCCTCAGTGATACGGACGCTTTGTTCCCACCAGTGCCTTTCACGTGACTCAATCGTGATCAAAGGTGTTTGACACTGTGCTAGAGGGAGGAGTAACGCGTAAAACATCACGTCTCCTAGGTAAGGAAGAGGTTCTAGTTGTTGATATTGCTCAAACCAATCTTTGATGGGAATTGAACGATTTTGCGAGCTCAAGACCTTTAGTGCGAGGTGTTGTGTCAAGCTCAATCCAGTTTGTGAATTAGGTAACTCTTGCAAATGGCGTTTAAGCACGTTGAGTATATTGGGCAAGCAATCCAGGTTATGCTGCTGAATCAAATTAACTATGGAAATAGGTGTCGGTGATGTAATAGCGTGCCAGCACCGTTTAGCCTGACTGAATAATTTTGCTGTCACAGGTTTACGGTATCGCCAACAAGAACGAATAGCTTCTTCAGGCAACTGCCCAAAGCCGATGAATCGTTCAGTGCCCGGGAACTGGTTCAACTCAATGATCTCTATCACTTTATTCTCTACATTCTCTAACTGTGTTAGAGCACGAATTAGCATCAATTGATCATAACTGTCATGTTCGACCCAAAAGACGATTCGTTCAAATACATCACTTTGCAACAGATCGAGGTTTGATTGTTCCAATGTGACTATATCTTGAACCGAGTCTTCACGCTTCATCACAGGCAGCAGAGTCTCTACGACATATTGGGCACGAATGGCAAGGAAGTTCTGCGGTGTTGCTGGTATGGGGCCAATACAAAGCGGATCGATCAGGGCTAAAAATGTCCCTTCAAATCCACTGGTTTTAAGCTGTTGTTGTATATCGTGACCGCAACGAACGTGTAGCGTTTTTACTTTCGCATCTAGGGGCGGTTTTTGTTGTTTGATGGCTAGTTTGTGCGCTTCTAGCTCTTCGACATGAGCTTTTAGTTTACTCCAACTGGATAAGCCAAGTTCTCTTGCGAGTGCATGTTGAACGTCAGCCAATTGAATTGTATTGGGAGCCAAAGATTCTGGTTTGGAGTGAAATCGCTTAACTAACTCCAACATGGCGTCATCGTATAGGCGGATAGCTTTGAGCCTTTTTTTAGCAATGGATTTTTGCTGATTGATATTGATCGAGAAGCTATTTGTAGAGTTCATATTTCACCTTTCTTATTTCTTCCACATTCGCCTATATAGAAGCTAAAAAGAAGGTAAAAACAGATTGTGCCTGCTAAACCAAGCAGGTGAGGATATTGCCGTGAACCGAGTTCTTTCCGCGAGTGTTGGGTGCTTTAGGCATGAGCAGAGTGATAGTAGGTGGTCGCTATCCTTCGTGCAACCTTTTGTGAGAGTGTAGCGTCACAAAATGGCCGTTTCTCTATGTTTAGGGAGAATCAATAGGCGATAACACTAGCGATTCAACTCAATACCACTGTTGCTAGACTCGAGTTTCTACACTTTTGAGTAAAATACGATAAAGCGCTTGAGTCGCAGGACCACTTTTGGCTCCTTTGGGCAAAGTGAGGTGCAGCGCAACTTGATATTGATGGGAGTGTTCGAGCTCCAATACGTTAATTTTATCGCTCTTTCGGGCTGAGACTAAGTGCGCTGGTAGCCGACAAAACCCAACGCCTTGCTCTACGGCGTGAAAAGCGTGGTCGAAGTTATCGACGGTAATACGCTGACGTGCGCGTAACCAACCCACATCTCTTTTCGTTTTGTCTGAATCACCTAAGTCACGGATGACAATTTGGCTGGTGGTTGCAAAATCGTCGATGGAAACATGCGGCGTTTTAGCGAGTGGATGGTGTGCTGCGATTACAGGCAGCATGGTTGTTACGCCAAATGCTTCGGCAGGGTAGTTGGTTATCGGTAAGTTGATGATTGCGATGTCAGCGAGCTCATTTACGACCATTTCGGTTGTTTTGCTCAGTGACGTTTCAACCACTTGAACGGAGGTCGTGTTGTTGTCCTCCAAAAATTGACTGAGTGGTGCATAAAGCCAACAAGGGTCACAAAGATGATCTACTGCGACCGTGATTTGAGATTCCACCCCACTTTTTAACTGCTCGCTGATGACTTCTAGTTCCCGCGCTTGTTCAAGCATGGATTGTGCACGACGCAGTATGGTTTTGCCGTGCTCTGTCAAACCCGCTTTGCGCCCTCGTACTTCGATAAGTTGAATACCAAGTTGGTCTTCTAACTTCCTCACCGAGTAGATCAATGTGGTATGGCTCTTGTTGAGCAGTAAAGCTGCGGATTGAATGCTGCCTTCTTGATTAATCGCTTGTAGCGTTTGCCATTGTTCTAAGGTCGTTTTTAGTCTCATGAGTCAATTTTTTAGACAGTTAGTGGCGAAATTATGAACTTTTATGTCAGTTTTATAAAGGTAATAATCTTGTCATCGAAAACGAGTCAATAAGAAGAGGAGACTCAAGATGGCGAAATTATTGCAAGTTGATTTTGAATTTCATGGTCCGTTTGGTGACGAGATGTCGAATGCTCTGGTCGACTTAGCTAAGTCGATTAACCAAGAGCCGGGCATGATTTGGAAAATCTGGACGGAAAGCGAAAAAGACAAACTCGGTGGTGGTATCTATCTTTTTGAAGATGAAGCCACGGCGCAAGCTTATCTCGAAATGCATGCCGCACGCTTACGAAAAATGGGCGTAGTCGAAGTACGAGGTCAAATTTTCGATATCAATGTGCCGTTAACGACGCTCAATCAAGGGCCTATTAGAGGATAAGGAGATGATGACCAACCGCACTTTTCTAACCGTTCATGGTGTCGTATATACGGTATTCGCTTTTGCGTTGTTTTTTGTACCAACCATAATGTGGCCGATGTATGGAGTACAAATTAACGACCAGTACGCGCTGTTTTTATCGCAACATACATCGATCTTTTTAGGTGGAATCGCTGCGGTGAGTTTGATGCTACGAGATGTGGAATCTGGTAAGACTGCGAAACAGCTGTTTAAAGCATTATTTATTACTAATGGGTTAGGGGCAGTGATTACTACCTATGCCGGCATTATCGGAGTATTTGTCGGTTTTGGTTGGAGTGACCCAATATTCTTTGTCTTGCTTAGTCTGATTACGTACAAGCAATTAAGAGTGCAATAGAAAAAGCCCTGCTGTTTCTAGCAGGGCTTTGTCATATTTGGTTTAATTAGCGATCTAAATTCAATTTATGATTCGCTTTTGTACGCGTAGTTATAGTAGCCGTATCCATAGCCGTATGAGTTAGATGCCTTTTTCTCAACTGCATTGAGAATCACCCCTTTAACTTCAACGCCTGATTGCTCGAAGCGACCACGTGCTACCTCAATTTCTTTCAATGTCGTTTGGTCGAAGCGAGCTACCATCAATGTGGTGCCAGCAAGTGCACCAACGATGCTTGGATCCGTTACTGCAAGTACAGGCGGTGTATCGATGATGATTAGATCGTATTCTTTTGATACTTGTTCTACAAATTCAACAAATCGTGGATGCATCAAAAGCTCTGATGGATTTGGTGGTACTTGACCACGAGTAACCACATCTAAGTTTTCAACTTGACTTGGCTTGATTGCGGTTGCTCGATCAATTTTTCCACTTAGTAAGTCAGATAACCCTTGCTCTGCTGTGAGGCCAAAACATTGCTGTAAATAACCTTTTCGCATGTCAGCATCCACCAAAAGGACTTTTTGACCCGTTTTAGCCGCAACTGCAGCAAAGTTAGTTGATACAAACGTCTTACCTATGGAAGGCGCTGGGCCTGAAATCATTAAGACATTGTTTTTGGCTTCCAACATTGCGAAGTGTAAGCTGGTTCGAAGTCCACGTAGTGCTTCAATTGATAGATCTGCTGGATTGGCATTTGCTAAAAGAAGTAAGTCTTTGTTGTTTTTACGTTTTAGCTTGTTCGCAACTTCCAATTGTTGTGCTGATTTTGGAACACTTGCATATACAGATATTCCAGTTTGCTCAATTTCATCAGGAGAAGTCACTCCACGATGAAACGCGGTTTTTACCAGAACAAATGCGACAGCTACCATGCCTCCTAGAAGAGTAGCCAAAACCACAATCAAAGGTTTTTTCGGTTTAATAGGAACGGCGTAAGATTGTGCATTGTCAATAATACGCACATTACCCACGGTGCCAGCTTTTATGATATTTAGCTCTTGAACTTTATTCAAAAGTTGGATGTAGATTTGCTGGTTTACTTCGACATCACGAGTCATACGCAAGACTTCGCGCTGTGTTTTTGGCAGTTTTTGAACTTGTTTGTTAAGACGCTCTTTCTCTTGCAGTAATGTCTGACGTTTGTCTAACAGCGATTTATAAGCTGGGTGGTCTTGGGTGAATTTTTGACTGATTTCACTTTCTTTAAATGTTAGCTCATTAAGTTGGGCTTCAAGTGCCACCATCACTTTTAGAGTCGATTGTGCTTCGAGATTTAAATCGATAGATTCGTTTTCTTGTCTAAAACTGTTCAATGTATCTTCTGAAATAGTTAGCTTGTCCTTAATCTCGGGTAAATGACCTTTAAGGAAGTTGAGGCTCTGCTCAGCTTCAGCTGAGTTTCTTCTAACATTCTGCAAAAAATAGTTTTGAACAACGTCATTTAAAACAAGCTGATTGTGGTCTGGGTATTCACCTTCAATACTTAGAGATACAATACCTGTTTGGCTACCTCTCTCTGAAATAGAAAGTTGTGAGGCTAACTTGTTGATAGCATCTAACTTGCTTATTTTACTTATTGTAAAAGTATCTTCATTTTGAGCATTGAGCTGGTTCACTTTTACACGATAGCCATTCATCTCAATTAGTTGACCAACTGAACCAGAAAGTACCATTTGGTCTTCAAGCATCAAGCTGAATTGACCTTTCTCGATGTCTGTAGCAATCAGTTGATGAGATAATCCTTTAGCCGTTCGAGGTACTTCAAACGTGGTCAAAGAAATGTAGTTTTGAGTACCGTTGATTCGTGCTAGACCTTTACCAACAAAAGGTAAGTAATCAGGAGTGGCAATGGTTGTTAAGTTAAACTTATCAACGGTATCGCCAAGAATCATTCTCGATTTAATTATTTCAATTTCTGTAGTTGCAGATGATTCGGCAGAAAAGAGTTCTCCCATGTCACCGACCATCGCCGAAATACCACCTGAACTTTTCTTTTCGATTTGTATTAACGAGTCGGCTTTGTAAATCGGAGTTGATAGCAACGCAACCGCGATACCTAATGTTGCAAAAAAGAGTGTAATACTGATGATAAACCATTTCGCGTCTATCAATATGCCGAAGAGCTTGCCTAGGTCGATCTCATCATCAGCAAGAGCAGATGGTTGTATTGTTTGGTTAGCCATTATTTTTTATTTCGCCAAGTGATCTGAATTTATATTTTTCTTGCCCATGCATGAGCAGCATTTTCAATCAGAGATAATGCATGCTCAAAGGCTTCTCTACTCTGTCTGTATGGATCTGGAATATCCACGGAACCTATCCAGTGACCAAATAACATTGCTTTACCTCTAGCCTCTGGTACCAGCTCCGTCAAAGCATCGATATGACCTTGTTCCATCACCAATATTAGGTCTTGTTTTGCGCACAACTTAGCGGTTAGCTGCTGCGCTTTGTGGTCTAGCAGGTAGATACCACGTTCTGACGCGACAAGTCTGGCGGTTTCATCTGCTGGCTTTCCGGTTAGGCGACTTTTTTCTACGGCAATACCCGCCGAAGAAATCTGTTTATCTGGGAGTAGTTGCTGTAGTAACCGCTCTCCTGTGGGAGAGCGACAAATATTACCTACACACACGACAAGAATGTTCGAAAACATGTTTTGCTCCTTATAGACAACGTTTGAATGACTTGTTTATGTTCAAACAAGCCCTTCAGAATGCTTTTTCTATGGCCAAGTCCTGACTCGAAGGACGCCTTCTGTAAGTTCATTGAAGCCTGAGATGGTAGGTACTAGTTGTGCAATAACGCGATTCCAACGACTGATAGGCGCCGCAGTGACATAAACGATGTCATACGGTTTCAGAGCAAATTCAGTACCAATAACGAGCGCTGCCGCATCGGAGACATCAAGTTGATATATGTCGCCCAGTGAACCTGCGTCTTGTGACCTCCTAATTACGAATACACCTGTCGCATCCGCTGATATCTGATTAATACCGCCAACGTTGCTCAGAGCTTCCGTAAGGCTCATGCCAGCGCGATCTATTTTCAGTAGTTTAGGATCGTTAACTTCACCCATAACGAAAACCTTTTGTGAATCATTTCTTGGCACATGGATGATATCACCTGGTTGAAGTAGCCTATTTTCAGTGAGGTCGCCTTCTTGCATCAGCGCATAAAGAGATATGTTTTCAACTATGCCGTTTCTTGTCAGTGTTACATTTTTCCAGTCGGCGTTTTCGGCTAATCCACCTGCACGGTTAATTGCATCTAACAAGGTGAGTGGGATGTTGGTGATTGGTTGTTGTCCAGGATTACTTACTTCACCAGTAATGTAGGATTTTTTCGAACGAAAAGCTGCTACGCTGACATCCACTTGAGGACTTTCTATGTACTTTGCTAATCGGCGAGAAATATCAGCACGAATTTGACGAACGTTTTTACCCGCAACTTCAACAATACCTATATATGGATAGAAGATAGTACCATCAGCATGTACCCAATTCCCCGCTTCAGCAGAGCTGCGATAAGAACCAGCAGGAATAGTTAGTTCTGGGTGATCCCAAATAGTAATGTTTAGTATATCTCCAGGGCCAACCTCATACTCATAAGCGCTAAGTTGGCGATCTAGTTCAGGGTTGGATTTGGCTTCTATCCCCAAGCTTTTAAGTTGAGATACTTTATCAAGTGTAAGTGGAAAAACATTGAAATCAGAAGTGCGACTAACATTGCTGTCTTCGACGAAGTTTTTTCCATCTGTGGAAAGGTGACTACCGGGTACAGTACATCCAGAAAGAAGTACTGAGGAGAGCACTAAACTAGCTAGCTTTTTATGTTTGAAATTCATGTTTTTTCATTCATCTGACGTAAAGAGCGAGTTGCTGGTAGCAACATTCTTTTCCAGAAAAGACTTCACAACATAACCTTATAAGCACCACCTTCTTCTATTTATAAAGTGCTCAATAAGGGATTGATTGCATCTGGAGGCATGAACTCTAATGAATTTCAATGATTAGAGCAATAGACAATAATGCAGCAAGTGTCCAGATAAATATCGTATTTTTATGTTTTCACTTACAAGATTTCATATTTCGGATAAAAAACTTGTTCAATTAGCTCAAATTTTGTTTATTAGCTCTATATGTAGTGTTTTCTTTCTAAAATACAACCAAGAAAATCTACCGACTAATTATCTCGTTGTATTAAATAGGATTATCAAAAGTGTGACTCGGGTCTCTTTTTTTGTTGTCTTTCGACATGGTCACTTCTTCGCTAGCCCCTTCCCATTCAAATACGGCAGGATGTGCGGACGTGATTCGCCAGCCAGTTTACTGGTGACTTCTTGTGACCAAGTACTCTGTTTTTGATTGCTCGAACGGTTTGCATAGTAGTTTTGCATGGTTTGGTCATACGTCTGAATATCATCCAAGTTTAGGTCTTGATACTGATTCTCATGCACCACGACATGCTTAGGTAGGCGAGGTTTTACTTCAGGGGCTTGATCTGGATGACCAAGACACATACCAAATAAAATGGCGGTATTTTTAGGTAAACCTAATAATTCGTCTACTTTTGGGGCATTGTTTCGTAAACCACCAATATACACGCCTCCTAGTCCCATCGACTCCGCCGCAAGCAAGCAATTTTGTGCCATGATCCCCGAGTCTACAGCGCCTATTAGCGTTAACTCGGTAAAATCAGCTTGAACATCTGGGTTGATACTGGCGTGGCGCTGGTAATCAATACAAAACACCAAAAACTCAGCCGCGCTTTCAACGTACCCTTGATTTCCGGCATATTGAGCTAATAGTGTACGTTTTTCTTTGTCGGTCACGCGGATAATTGAAACGACTTGCAACATGCTTGATGAGGACGCCGCAAGGCCGGCTTGAAGAATGGCATCTAATTGTTCGCTCTCAATCGGTTGTGAGGTGAATTTTCGAATTGAGCGGTGATTGAGAATTGTTTGAATCGTGCTGTTCATGGTGACTTAACATCCCCTGTTACGTGTAAAGGCTGAAGACTCACCTTAGCGACATTTGATGAGTCGGTAAACTATCTCAAAAGAAAAACAATGCTTGGCGCATAAGTGTGAAGGCGAATCGAGAATACACCACTCTTTCTGTTTGAGAGCGTATATACTGTTTTTAGAATCAATAATTTAAATGCAGTGGAAAATATGAAAGAACTCATTGTTCATACAGTTACGGTGTTTATGGGCTTCTTTGCCATCATGAACCCTATCGCCAATATTCCCATCTTTTTGAGTTTAACTGCTGATGAAGATAAAGAAACCATCCGTTCCATTGCGCTCCGCTCGGTTTTTATTGCATTTATTATCATCGCGATATTTTCTATTGCCGGTAAGTTAATTTTTGATTTGTTTGGTATCACGCTTTATGCATTGCGAATAACAGGCGGTATTTTGGTGTTTTTGATAGGTTTTAACATGCTTCAAGGTGATTCGACGCATCAAAAAACCAAAGAGAAGGCGTATTCACCAGCTCAGCAACGGGCGGCATTGAGTATTGCAGTGTCTCCACTGGCGATGCCAATATTAGCTGGGCCTGGAACGATTGCTACCGCGATGAACTTTGCGACAGCGGGTGGTTTCGATCAAACCATTATTACTATCGTTTCTTTCGCTGTCCTTTGTGTGATCACCTATGTACTGTTTTTGTTTGGAGACAAATTGGTCAAAGCGGTTGGACCAAGTGCTCTAAATGTTGTGACTAAAATGATGGGCTTAATTCTAGCGGTTATTGGTACTCAAATGTTCATTGATGGCGCGGGCGAAGCCTATAAAACGGTTTTCTCCTAGATTTCTCTTAGACCTTGCCACCTTGGTTAAGCCCGCAATTACATTTCTAACGGGTACGGATTTTTTGAACTTTAGTTTTCATTTTCTAAGAGAGAAATAAATAGACTTCACCTATTTCAATAATAAGAATATTCAATTGTTGTGATTGCACGAATTTCATTACTCTTTTGGCAAGGAGAATGGGGGAAATATGGCAACAAAAGCAATTGTAGTAGAAGGTGGCGCGATGCGAGGCGTCTTCGCAAGCGGAGTGTTAGATGCGTTTTTAGAGCAGAGTTATAAACCGTTTGATTTTGCAATCGGTGTATCTGCTGGTGCATCAAATTTGATTGGGTATTTGACCGACTACCCGCATCGCAGTATTAACGTCATTACTAAGCTGGCCACAAGTAAACGCTTTTTTGACCCGACTCGCTTCGTTAAAGGTGGGGACCTCATCGATGTGAAGTGGTTGTTTGAAGAATCTAATCGCTTGTATCCCGTCGATGAAAATAAACTGTTTAATGGCGTTCCTTTTCTCGCAGCGACAACAAATGTAGATACAGGGCAGGCAGATTACTATCGCGTGACACGTGATAATTTTCACCATGCGATTGAAGCGACAACAGCATTACCGATTGCCTACAAGCATACCCCTTGTTTTTCTGGCGGTTGTTATACCGATGGTGGGGTCGCTGACTCTATCCCAGTGCGTGAGGCTTATCGTCGAGGGGCTCGCGACATAACCGTAGTACTCTCTCACCCACTGAATTATGCCAAAAAGCCAGTTAAGACCACATGGCTGATGAAGAAACTTTTTGCGGAGCACCCCAAAATGGCGGATGCGATGTTAAGACGTGCAGATAACTATAATCAATCATTGGAGTTTATTCGTAACCCTCCACCAGGAACACATGTTAGGGTAATTGCCCCACCAGATAATTTTCATGTTCAGCGCTTATCAATGCGACAATCCGTTTTACTAGAAGGGTATGAAATGGGGCTGATTGAGGGGCGAGCGCATCTCACTAGTTTATCTGGTGTTTATGGTTTAGACCGGGAAAATTGTCATTTTTGCGTTTGATTATAAAAGAGCCTCATAGTGAGGCTCTTTTTACTTAACGTTCAAAAGGGTGATTTAGTTGACTTTATCCCAAGCCATCTGCCAGTGTGAACCTATTCCAGGCTCGTAATGGTTTGCGCTTTCTTTCCACTGCATACAGTAACCAGAGTATGGGAAAGGTTTACATTGATAAATGCCCCCGTCGCTGGCAAGCACTTTTGTGCCCGCCGTGTAGCTAGATAGTCCTTCAGGGAAGACAAAATCGTACTCACCAGATGGTGGCGGAGTAACTGACTCTTCTTTTAAGTGAAAGTCGAGTGTTTGCTGATCCACCAAGTTGCCATCTTTATCCTTAATACGTGTCACGAGCATATGGTGACCCGGCTCCGATTTACTTAAAGCGAGCGATATCGCCTCTACCGAGCCGTCTTTCATTTCGTTTGCCCAACTTGCAAGTGGTTCGCGATGGTGATTGTAAACGGTGAGTTCTGCATTTAAATCGCCTTCAGAAGTTAGTGTCAGATCCAACGTTGTCGGTGTTGACTCAATGATATACTCGTCTGCTAAGCCATCTACTGTGAGTGAGTATTCCGGAACAGGAGTTTCAATGTTATAGCCGATCTCTACTCGCTCAAGGCCGCTATTTGCTTGCAGATACACCGGATTAGTACCATAAACAGGAGTGAATTTATCCTCTGCATACTGCCCGGATTGCAGTTTTGCTTGTTCTTGGTTTAGCTTAGTCGCGAGTGCGTAAGACCAGTTTTTCGCTTGGCCCATTGCTGCATCGGTAATTTCTAGTTCAGTTCTATACGCCACGTTTTCACCTGCTTGATCAAATACGCGTGTATAAACCGAATCCCCAATATTTAAATCCATTGTAGGAATAATTTGACCGCCTTGCTTCCAATCTGGAATAACGGGACTGCCACCATCAAATTTCACATCGATCACGTTATAAAATGAGGCTGCAGTGTCGCCAACATCCCATACTGCCAGGATGACATGGTATCCCTCGCGAGTAGGCACATTACATTGATGGCTTACCTGTTTCGGGGGTTGAACCATATTGCCGTCGACGACACAGAAAGGAGTTAGATCAAAAGAGTCTCGTGATAGTGAAGCGTTTGGGTTCCAATCAGGCTTGGTGATGTAATATTTCCAGTCGCGCGTCACGTGGTTAGCAGTAAATGTCCATTCAAAAGTTTGTGTACCTGCTTGAATAGGGCGTTTTACCCAACGGTCGGCAGTTTGCTCATCAAGGGCAGCTGCTAAAGCGGTTTCGGCACTCGCTATTTTACCATCGCGAGGCCCTGTTTCGGGAAAGCCATCAGGGCCTTCAACGCTTTGCGGTTCATATTGAATCGCACCGCAGTTATTATTTTTTTCGTTAGTATCTGGCGATGGATACTTACATAGTGCCGAGCGACTTGCAGCGACACCACCATTGGTTTCTGATACATAACCGTGAGCCGCAGCACCTGAGCTAATGCTTGCAAGTGCTAACGCGAGTACGGATTTGGTTGGAAATGATTTCATCACATGTCCTCTGTTATGGCTGACAAACTAATGTCACACCCCGGCGCATGCTGAGCATAAAGCAACGCTACAGAAATTGGACTTCTGTAACACTGAGTCATGGTAACCCCGCTATCATGAGCATTCTTTTAGATTTTTAAATGCTGACAGACCGGAAGCTTTGCTTCCCACCCTTTCGAATGGTTTGCCGAAATGTGATTGAGCAGCCAAAATTTAGCTTAAGAATTTACATGTGGAAAAGTAAACGTCACTGACATGGAATCCTGTTCTCAAATTGAAAGATAACGATATCTTAACCTCGTCAATATTATGCAGTATCGTATTGCAAGATATTGATTTTAATTTTGTTTTTATCTTATTAATAATCATGGAGAATGAATGGAGGTTTGTTGGGGATAAATGGAGAGGAATCGTGCTAAGGGTGGAAGAAGTTCTGTCTAAAGGGCGGAGTGTACCGCCCTCTGGATGGTGTTATTTCGGCATAATGACAGTATCAATCACGTGAATGACACCGTTTTTAGCTTTCACATCGGTTGCGATGACATTTGCATCGTTAACCATGACTTTATCGCCCATGGTTTTAATCATCACATCTTGCCCCTGAACCGTAGTCGCTTTGTCTAGCTTAACAAAATCGGCAGCCATCACTTTCCCTGGGACGACGTGATAAGTCAAAACAGATACTAACTTGTCTTTGTTTTCCGGCATTAAGAGCATGTCGACTGTGCCGTCTGGCAGTTTTGCAAAAGCGTCATCCGTTGGTGCAAAAACAGTAAATGGGCCTTCCCCTTTGAGAGTGTCAACCAGGCCCGCTGCTTTCACCGCAGCAACAAGCGTATTGAAAGAGCCATTTTCAGCGGCAACGTCGACAATATCGGCTTTCATCATGCCATGCTCATGAGCCTTGACGGGAAGCATAAAAGATAATGTCGCCATCAGTGTCGCCGCGATAACTAAGATACGTTTGAACATAATGTGTTCCTTACTAGTTGAGGGTACAACGGGTTCCCTGGAGTGTGTTTGCATTTGTACGCATCGTGATTGAAAGATGATCATCGCGTCCTACTTTCTTTTGAGGGTCTAACATGTCGCGCAAGAATTCGTCTGCCTTCTTGTTTCACATCAGCTCGTTTCCGCCACGTCCATAAGCGCTCTCTTGCTGCCTTAGCTGCTTTGTCTGGTGCGATAAAAGGTGCAAGGTAACGGCTATCTGGCTGCAATTGATACATGACAGCTTCCATCTGGGTCATTGTCCAGGGCTCGAATAAAAGAGGGGGAGGAACCATTTGTAACTCAGGTACCCACTTGTAGATGAACGTACCGTTAGGATCATGTTCTTGGGCTTGCTTGATCGGATTATAAATACGGATTGTGTTAGTCCCGGTTACTCCTGCTTGCATTTGGAATTGTGGGTAATGAATTCCAGGCTCAAAGTCGAGAAACAGTTGCGCTAAATGCGTTACACCTACTCGCCAATCCATGTTCATGTGGTGAGTAAGAAAGCTAACCAGCATGGCACGCATGCGAAAGTTAATGTAACCAGTGTGGTGCAAACAGCGCATGCAGGCATCAATCAAAGGTACGCCAGTATGCCCGGATTTCCATGCTGCTAACTTTTCTTCATCGAAAGTACTACTTTGTCTAATCAATGGTTCGTAAGCCCGATTAACGCAGTAAAACTCCATGTCGTATTCCGATTCGAATTTTTGGATGAAGTGACAGTGCCAATGAAGCCGTGAAGACAATGCAATTAAGCTGCGACGAAATCCAGCGACTTGCCAGTGTTTCAAAAGGTATTGATAAACTTCACGCAAGGATATGTTACCCCAAGCGAGGTATGGAGAAAGTCGAGTACAGGCTGTGCGTGAGGCTGTGGGACTAGAAATGCTTCGATAGTAATCACGACCTCGACGATGAAAAAAGTCCTCTAGTGTTTTCCAAGCGAGCCGGCTTCCTCCCGTTTGCATTCCTTTGCATTTTGATAGCCAGGATGATGGTGGCGAAAACGAACAGCCGAGAGCTTCTGCATCCAATGAATGCAATAAGTCGGTTTGGAGCTCAATAGGGCTTATTGAGGCTCTCATGACAGAGTCCCAATGTTTGTCCCAACCTTGCCGGTTTTTTGCACCTCTGATAACAGCACCGTGTTCGAACTCAAACCAGTCGATGTTCTGCTTATACAGCCAAGCGGCAACTTGTTTGTCGCGCTCAAAGGTGCAGTTGAGTCCTATTTCTTGGTGAGAAAAAACAGCGTTGATTTGATATTGCGCTTGAATTGATTGAAAACATGCTAAGGCATCGTCAAACAGCACCGTGATTCGATGCCCATATGCTTTGAGCGTCTCATCCATGTCTTGCAGTGATTGCCAAACAAATCGCCAGTGGCGCTCAGAATAGTGTGGGTTGTTCAATAGCAATGGTTCAACAATATATAAAAGCACAGTTGGGTGCTTTGTTGATAATGCTTGAGTTAGTGGTTGATGGTCAGTCAGCCTTAAATCTCGTTTTAACCACACGACATTGATTGTTTGCATCGGAATCCTCTTTAGTTTCCGATGTTGTACGCAAGTAAACCGAAGAAATCTCATCCAATGATCGGTTTTATTCTACAAAACGTAAAGGTAACTTTTAGGGAGGTGACACATGGCAATACCATTGAGTAAGTTACAAAAATACTTCTATGTAGATAAATTGGTCATTCATTCGCTTGATCTCGCATTGTATCAGGCATCTGTTGTGATTGATGGAGAAGCGCAATTTATCACTGATGACAACGGCATCTTTTTGAGGGCTCATTCCCTTATCGAGATGCAAAAGAAGTGCAGGAATATCAAAGCAAATAAGCAGGTTTTAGTACATCAAAGTGCTTATGATGAAATGGTGGGGCTACCCGAAGGCAAAAGAAACAATCAACTAGAGGTATTGGTGAGGGATACAAAATTGTACTGAAAGAGTATTGGTGCGCAGTAAAAGCGAGCCACTATACGGCAGCTCGCTAAATATAAGGAGAGTTGGGCTTAGTCTTGTTTACGCTGCGCTTCTTTTTGCGCGTACTTAGCGGCACGTCGGGCTTCTCTTTGCTTGGCACTTTCACCACCAACATGCTGCTCGCCTCGCTGCTCTGCAAGAACAATTTGTTTTTCACGCTCGCGGAATCGAGCAATTTGTTCTTCTGAGTGTGTGCCGTGACATTTTGGACAGCTCACGCCTTGCTCGAACAATTCTGACTGTTTGTCTTCTTCAGTGATCGGTAGACGACAAGCGTTACATAAATCGTAATCTGCTTTTTCTAGCTGGTGGTTCACGGCAACACGACCGTCAAATACGTAACAATCGCCTTCCCACATGCTCTCTTCTTGAGGAACTTCTTCAAGATATTTAAGAATGCCGCCTTCTAGGTGGTAGACCTCATCAAAGCCCTGTTCTTTCATGTAAGCAGTTGATTTTTCGCAGCGGATACCACCGGTACAGAACATCGCAACTTTCTTGTGTTTTGCCGGGTCCATGTTTTCTTTTACATAGTCTGGGAATTCACGAAAGGTTTCAGTATTTGGGTTTACAGCGCCTTTGAATGTCCCGATCTCGATTTCGTAATCATTACGTGTATCGACAACAAATACTTCAGGATCAGCAATAAGATCGTTCCACTCTTGAGGTTTCACGTAAGTCCCCACTACGTGGCGAGGGTCTATACCTTCAACACCTAATGTTACGATCTCTTTTTTCAATTTCACTTTGGTGCGATTGAATGGCTGGGTCTCAGAATACGACTCTTTGTATACGGTGCCAGTCAAACGAGGTTCGTTGTTTAGCCACTCCAGTAGCGTATCAATACCTGCACGATCAGATGCAACAGTACCGTTGATACCTTCACTTGCCAGTAGTAATGTTCCGCGAATATGGTGTTTTTCCATCAACGCAAGTAATGGCTCGCGTAGCTCTTGATAGTTATTCAGCTCAACAAACTTGTACAGCGCACAAACTACATACTGACTCATGAGGTTTCCTTTAAAAATACAGGTGGTCAACGACCTTAAAATTTTAGCGGCACGAAGTATACCTGACTAAACTAGTCGGAAATACGGACAAATTATACGGATATTATGAGTAGGCGGGGCCTGGCGGTCTTTGATAGGGGGTGCATGTCCGCAGGTGAAGCCGCTATGTGTTCAAATTATAAGCATTAATTATAGTGAGTCAGGTAGGTTGGGGCCGATACTTTTGGTTTAAATTTATGTTGTTATTCTGTTTTAGGCCCTTCAAAAAAGTTAGGCGCAAGAAGCACCAAATAATCACCGGAGTCATTGACAAGGAAAGGACATGTCGCAGTTTTATACATGAGGTGGTGAGGGATAAAGGTTTAGGGACAAAGAGTGAATGACTGATCGCCATTGTTCATAAGCCGCTATAAACGCCTTTTCACCAAATACTGAAAAGGCGTTTTTCTAACGTCTGTCCTGCTTATTTCAACGTAGCTGCGGTCTGTTTTCCCATGGCAATGAGCCTGTCGAGAATACGTTCACCGTCGGCACGCAAACCGTTGTGCTCGTACTCGTTGGTGATCCACGCTTTTGAATTTGGGATTAACGCGAGTGTCTCTCGGCTGATATCCATTTCAACAAACATATCATCGGCGTAAACGGCGCAACTGACAGGAACTTTATTTTGAGCCAATTGTGTTTGATCGTACAGCGCAGCCCAATCGTCTTTCGCGGCCAATATTTCTGCGGCGTCTTTTAGTGGTTTGAGGTTGACGTATTGGTCGAACATCCACGGGAAGACCATTTCCCCCGTAAAGTAAAATGGCTGGCCAGGTTCATAATTAAACTCTGGTCGGGTTTGGCGAACACGGTGCGCACTCCAATTCGACGCAAAGCCTTGGCAGTAAATCGATTCATGCAAAATGGCGTAGATCGGGTTGGTTTGGAAGTTTTGCTGCGCCAACATATCGTTCAAGAACTCATAACGAAGTTGTGGTTTGCCGTTCACTTCAATCAACGCGCTTTCTAGCCAATAGTAAGTTGGCAAGAAAGTATCACTCACACCAAAGTTGATGCCGATTTGTTGAAATTGCTCCACCGTGAAGCGTTGACCATTTGGTAGGTACTCTTCGTTTTCCAGCAAGTGATTCGCAATGTTTTGGCAAAGTTGTTGCGCACTTGGAAATTGTTGGAAGAACGCTTGGTTTTTCTCCATGGTGCGTTTGAAGGTGGCTTCATACACATCGTCGGCATGACGCGAGACTGATGGCACGCCACCTGTGATGTAGCTTTGTAGCAAGCTGTCTGGGAACAAAGACAAATAGGTGAGGGAGCAAAAACCACCAAAGCTTTGACCTAAGATCGCCCATTTTTCGACGCCAAATTGCTCACGAATGTATTCCGCGTCGCGCACGATGTTATCCGCTCGGAAGTGGCTCAAGTAGTCTGCTTGTTTTTCTGGCGTGAGGTGAGCAAGCGTCTGGTGATTAATTACGCTGCTGTTGCCCGTACCGCGCTGGTCGAGAAGCAAAACTCGGTACTCTTGCAGGGCGCGTTTTACCCAGCCATTATTGCCGTTTTGACGTGGAGAGGGAAAGCCAGGCCCTCCCTGAAAGTAAACCAACCAAGGTTTGGTCGATTCTTCATCGTCAACTAGGCAAACCGAACGGGCGAAGACTCTAATGGTGCCTTTGCTCGCGTCTTGGTAATCCAGAGGAACGGTAAAACTGTGGGGAGTGTAATGCAATCCTGCGTCGATAAATGATTGAGCGTTCATTGTTATCTTTATTTCCTTATTGAGGGGTAGCGCTACTTTACTGCGAATGGCGCGAAGAACCAACGCTATTTCCCAATTGCCTCTTCAGTTCTATACCTTGGTCAAATCAATGTAAGTTCAAGAAAATGAAACGATTAGCGACTGGTGCAACTGGTTGAGTGAGCTATGCTCAATAGAGTTGCGACAAAGTAAGAGCATGGAGGAAGTCGGATGAAAGTGTCACTGGCTCGATGGACAATTGTGACTTGTTTAATAAGTGTACCTACTTTTGCCGTTGTTACGCCCAACCCACCTCAGTTACAGGCAAAAGGCTACGTATTAATGGACTTTCAATCCGGTGCCATTATTGCCGAGCATAACGGGCGAGCAGGCCTTGCTCCGGCGAGTTTAACCAAGTTGATGACCGCTTATGTAGTTGGACAAGAAATCAAAGCGGGGCGTTTGAAATGGGATGATGTTGTCACCGTGAGCGAAAACGCGTGGTCGGCCAAGTTTCCCGGTTCTTCTAAAATGTTCATCAAACCGAAAGATGAAATTAGTGTTGCGAACTTAATGCGCGGCGTGATCATCCAATCAGGAAATGACGCATGCGTTGCACTGGCTGAGCACGTTGCAGGCAGTGAACGCGGCTTTGTCGCCTTGATGAACGGTTGGGCGGAGAAATTAGGACTGCAAGACACCTATTTTGTGAACTCCCATGGTCTTGATAGTGATGGCATCCAAACCTCACCAACCGATATGGCAAAACTCATGCAGTCGATCATCAGCGATGTTCCCGATGTGTATGCGCTATACAGCGAGAAAGTCTTCAAGTGGAACGACATTACGCAGTACAACCGCAATAAGTTGTTGTGGGACAATTCCATTGATGTCGACGGGGGCAAAACCGGCTACACCAGCAATGCCGGATACAGCTTGGTGAGCTCGGCCAAAGAAGGAAGAATGCGCCTTATCTCGGTGGTGATGGGCACGCCAAGTAAACAGGCTCGGATCAGCCAATCGAAGAATCTACTCAGCTATGGTTTTCGTTTTTATGACACCAAGCAAGTTGCTAAGCAGGGCCAAGTTGAGTCTAAAGTTCGCGTTTGGAAGGGTAATGCCAATCAAGTTGAGGCGATCTTCGCTAAAGATGCCTATCTCACTCTGCCTCGTTCAATGACGGCTGGGCTTGATAAGAGTGTGGTGTTAAATGAACCATTGATTGCACCGATAGCGCAAGGGGATGAGATTGGTAAGGTCGTTTGGAAAAGCGATGACAGTACCGTGGCGAGTTATCCCTTGGTCAGCAGCCAAGCGGTAGAAGAGGGCTCGTGGTTCGGTCAGCTTTGGGACAGTCTGGTGCTGTGGGTGAAATCGTTCTTTAACTAGAATAAAAACGAGCAGAAGTGTCTTTCTGCATTCTTTCGTTGATGACCGCCCTGCTATAACGCTGGGCGGTGTCTTATTTAACGGTTTATTCCGACAAGGTGATGATTGGTAAATCGTCCCAAATCTTACTTTCATCCGATGCGCCACCGGAGAAGTTCCAAGGGCCTTTGTCTTGCTCTAGCGGACGGTAAGTTGCCGAAAGGCCGTCTAAGTCCCAAGTCGTGACATAGAAGCGGATACCATCGAGCGAATCTGGGCGGCCTAGTGCATCGCTAGCAAAGTCCATTGAAATGGTGTTGTTGGCTTTGTCTACTGTCACTGTTGGTGCTGGCGTGACCGCTTCTCCCCATGTCGTCGCATTTGCTCCTTTGGTGTTGTAAATCGAGCTTTGCCAGCCAAAAACAACCGCATTGCGACTCCAGGTTCCGCTTGGCATAGAAGCGTTGATCTTAGGCAGTTCCGTCAGGTTGGTTGCGGCTTCTTCCGGTAAATCAATAAAGATGGTGAAACCCACGTGGTCGAAGCCGTTTGGTGGCAACCAAGTGTCGGTGATTTTGTCCATAGTGAAGGTCAAACGTACGTTACTGCCAACGGTAAACACTTCTGCTTTGTTGATCGCGAGTTGGCTGTTGTCTTTGTCGAACGTTGGATCGGTTGGTAATGAGTAGTTGCCGTTTGGGCCGCCCACGCCGTCTTGTGCATCGCCCGCATCATCAATGGTGTCGTCCGGCGTGTTTGACCAGCTTAGGTTGGAGACAAAATTCACGTCCTCGATGCCTGCTTTTTTCTCGGTGGAATAAATCGCGAAGCGGTGCTGTTGCTCGCCAATCGCAAAATGACGAGTCGACAGCGTGACACTAAACTGACCATCAGCACCTACAGTAATGGTTTGCGCTGTTTCCAAGTTACCATCGACGACAAGGTTCAACTTCTCGTTGGCGTTCGCACTACCCGCGATAACAATATCACCAGTGATGGTTTGTCCTTCCCAATCCTGCGCTAGTTGGATGTTGAGGTCTGGGGTATCTACCGATTGGGTGTCGTTAGTTTTCGAGTAAATCACGGCAGATTTGGCTGGTAGCTCAAGGGTTACGTGACCATTTTCATCTGCGACTAACTGTTCTGGAGCTTCTGCCCAGTTCGACATGATTTGTTGTTTGAAGACGGTGCCGCCAACTTGTTCTACATCGAGTTGGTTCATCAACATTGGCGAGTTGGATGTGTTCATCACAACCAAGACTTCGTCGTTATCCAACGTTCGGGTAAAGGCGAAGACGCCCGCGCCCGCTTTATCGCTGCCAATCACTTTCATTTCGCCGCGTGTCATGACTTTGTTTTCAGTGCGTAGCTTGGCAAGTTCTTGAATAAACAAGTACATCTCACTGTTTTGGTCGAATGAGTCCACGTAGTCGCCATCTTCACGGTAACCGCCAGCAAACATCGCATCGCGCGCTGCTGACATCGCCTGTTCTGTACCTTGGTAAATCACAGGAATACCCGGCACGCTCATCATGGTGATCAGTGCTTGTTTCATGTCATTCACGCTACCTTGCGACAGAAAGCGCGGCATGTCGTGATTATCAATGAAGTTCGGCATGATGTACGGATTCGGGAACATCTCCATCATTTTCTCAAGACGGAAACGTAAATAGTCGGTCGGTTGTCCTGATGCAAATACGCGCGTCATGGTCGCTTGCAATGGGAAGTTCAGTACCGAGGTTAGCTGTTTCGGCGAGCCACTATCACCGATGTAAGTCAACATTTTCTCTTCGCCTTCGGTGTGGTAAGGCGTAGATGTTTCGAATACTTCACCAAAAGTGAGGAAGTTGTCACGACCGGTATCAACCGCTTGCGTCATCACACCATCGTCGGCGTGTAGGAAGTCGTTCCAGAAGTCGTGTTCAATAAACTTCACCGTATCGATACGGAATCCGTCGACGCCGGCTTCGCGAATCCATTTTCGGTAGCTCTCTTTTAGATAAGCGCGTACTTCAGGATCGGACGTATTAAGGTCATCCAAATCAGAGAGCTGCCAGGTTTTTTCTTGTACCGGATCGTTGTGGTCGGTGATGCTTGGCGTCCAGTGGTAGCTGCCTGTGCCATCTTCTTTACACTCATTCTTGTTGAGCGGGTAAGGCAGTTCTTGTCCGGCGGGTAGTGCATTTTTTATCAAACGGAAACCTTGACAAGGTAGGCTTGGATCATAACTGTAAGGATCGTCGTAGGTAAAGAAGTTGCCTACATGGTTGGTCACGATGTCCTGAATTAAGAACATGTTACGCGCATGCACTTCGCGTGCTAACGCTTGGTAGCTTTCCATGTCACCAAAGTGTTCATCCACTTTTTGGAAATCGCGCGCCCAGTACCCGTGGTAGCCGCCGTAGTTTTGCTCTGCATCCCACCATTGGTTAGCAACTGGCGGCGTAATCCAGATAGAGGTTGCGCCTAGGTCTTCGATGTAGCCCAGTTTGTCGCTGACACCAACCAGGTCACCACCACTGAATTTTTTGTCTGAGGTAGGATCGTACTCATTCTGACCTTGATCGTTAAGCGTGTTGTCGCCGTCGTTAAAACGGTCGATCATCAAGAAGTAAATGATCTGGTCTTGCCAATCAGGAGATGCCACGTGGCTTCCTGTATCGATTGGTGTGGTTTCGTCGCTTCCACAGCCAGAAAGAGCAAGTGCGATCGCTAAAGGAAGTATTTTTATTTTATTCATTGAGTTAGGTAGAGTTTCAAACACGGTCTTTGCCTCCGTTATGCAGCAATGCAGAAACGATAAAGCAAAGGTTTGAAATTGAGAGTGTCATTTCACGCCAAAAAAGACGTGAAATGATGTCACGAAGAGACGATTTTGATCTGACCGACAGTTTTAATTGATCGGTTGCACAATAGGATATTGTATCGGGTAATGATCTTTCGCGAGCTCGTTGTCGGATTCATCATAAAGGCGGAAACGGCACTGCTTTGCAGTTTGAGTGAGCGATAATTGCAGCACCCAACAAGCATAATGTAGCGAGTGTTGGGTCAAGCGCATTGCGTGAGGTGTAGGGGCATCATCGACGTAACAGTCAATCCTCGAAACGTTTTCAAGTCGGCATGCCAGTTCGATAAAGAGCGTGTATTGCGCCCCAATATTAATAAGCTGCCGAGTCGGGACAATGTATTCCGTTGCGCCAATTAAAAGCCCCTTAGAAACCACATAGTCACGCTGGTGGTTATTCTCAATGTAACGTTCCCCATCGACTTCATAACAAAGGCGAAAGGTAAGGGGGTGCGCTACCGGAAGTTCGGTCGTTGCCCAGAGTTCGGTGCCATTATTCAAGAAACGCTCGAAGAAGGCAGGGTAGCGACGCCACGCGCCATCACGATCTCGACACTCAACGGAGACCACTTTTTCAAACGCAATGTTATCTACTTCCATCCAGATTTTACCGACGGGTTGGTCAATATCGTTATCGGCTAAAGTATTGGCTTTGGCATAGTACAAGCGGATGGGCTGGCTATTGAGATGAGTGCGGTTATCCAAGCACTGCTGACGATATTGCATTGGCGAAAATGGATACCAACGGCGAAAGGTTCTATGGAAGTTGGAAGGTTCTTCATAACCAAGTTGATAGGCGATTTGCTGCGTTGTGAGTTGGGTGTCGGCAAGCAAAGTGAGTGCTTGCTTTCTTTTAGCGAAATCAACGCATTGAGAGTAGCTCATTTGCTTCTCTTGCAGTCGACGTTGCAAGGTGCGTTTGGAGACGCCCAGTTGCCTTGCCGCTTGCTCTAACTTGAGCGCGTAATTGCTGTTTTTGATGAACAAGGCGTTCAAAACACTCAGTAATTCTGGTTGCTCAATTGGCTGGTGAGAAAGCAGCAAATAAACATGTTTCACCAGTTCAAACACGCTTGAACTCGTTTTAGAATCTCGCGTTTCCTCTAGAAAAATATTGGCCGCGAGTGGATTGTTGGCGTGAACTTGTACCTGTATTGATTCGCTTAACTCAAGCATTTCCAACTGCATTTTGAGCAAGCCAAACACCGACTCCGCCCAATTTGGCATATCGCCCGTTCTACATTCGACTTGCAGATGGATTTGGGCATCACCATGTTGCAATGTGACGTACAAACGGCGGTCGAATAATGAGACACTTTTACTCCACCAAAGCAGCCCTTCTTGGAGGTTAGGCGCTTCTTTCAACATCATGCATTGCAAGGCCACCAACTTCTCAATGTGCCAATATTCGCCGGCAATTCGAAGGTGATTGTGACCGAGCTTTTTGCACAGAAAGGATGTAATAACGTTATCTTGAGGCAGCATGAGTTGAGTTTGGTTGCGAGCAAACATGCATTATTGCCGAAAAGATGAAGAAGTTCAGTGAGAACGCTCAAAGCCTTTCTTATCGTTTTATTTTCAAATTTATTTTGAAAATGTTTTTAATCGAAATCGGTTTTTCCCTTTATCTCATGAGGTTATGCTGTTACTCAGCTTAAACTCATTACTTGGAGAGCCTCATGGATATCGTACAAGCTGCAAAATCTCGTTACTCAACGAAAGTGTTTGACCCAACGCGCAAGCTATCTCAAGAAAAAATCGATGCAGTTAAAGAGCTGATTCGTTTTAGTCCATCGAGTGTGAACTCTCAACCTTGGCATTTCATTCTGGCAAGCACAGAAGAAGGCAAACAGCGCATCGCTAAAGCGGCGCAAGAGAACTACGCATTTAACGCGGCGAAGATTCTCAACGCTTCTCACGTATTGGTGTTTTGTGCGAAAACAGGCATTGATAACGACTACATTGAAGCGCTAATGGTGCAAGAAGAAAAAGATGGTCGATTCCCAACTGAAGAAGCGAAAGCGGCTGTACGCGGTGGTCGTGGCTATTTTGTGAACATGCACCGTTTTGATCTGAAAGATGCAAACCATTGGATGGAGAAACAAGTTTACCTCAACGTGGGTACGTTGCTGTTGGGTGCTTCGACGTTAGAAATCGATGCAGTACCAATTGAAGGGTTTGATCCAAAAGTGCTGGATGAAGAATTTGGCTTGCGTGAAAAAGGTTATACCAGTGTTGTGATCGTGCCGCTTGGCTACCACGCGGAAGATGACTTCAACGCGAAAACGCCAAAGTCTCGCTGGGACGCAGAAACCGTATTCACCGAGATCTAATTCGAGCTTACTTACAGGTGACGTAGAACCCCGTAATCAATATATAAATCGCAAAAGAGTGATAAAACGATGATCCACTTAGTCGCAGAAGTGAAAGCCTATCCAGATAGTAAGGATCAGGTGGTGAATTTGCTTGCTGGTTTACTAGAGCCAACTCGTAAAGAAGAAGGCTGTTGCCAATACGAGTTGTATCTCGACGAAAAAGTTGATGGCCTATTTATGTTCCAAGAAATCTGGGCATCGCAAGAGGCCTTGGATAAGCATTTGCAAAGCCCGCATATGGCGACGTTTCTTGAAACATTGGAAGAGAATGATTGGGTTGAATATACCCAGATTCGTCCTCTTCGATTTATCGCCTAATGACAGAAGGTTGCCAGCACGTTGGCGCGTTGCTGGCAGCATTTTTGTTGGATAAAGTCGCGGAAAGTCCGAATCGTTGGCGTCAATAATCGACGATCGGCACATACCATGTAGAGCGGCACTGGGCCGCAATCCCATTCTGGTAACACTCGCACCAATCTTCCCTCGATTAAGTCTCGGCTAATGTCCATCAATGATTTATTCGCAATGCCTTTGCCTTTGATCGCTAACCGGTGTGGCAAGTCACTATCGTTGCTCATTAAGTTACCGCTGACCACGATTTGTTCTTTCTCGCCGTCACGCGTGAGCGTCCATTTGTTGTAGACCGAATCTGCGACCATATAGCACAAGCAGTTGTGTTGCATTAAATCGGCAGGAGAGGTGAGTTCTGGATGTGTAGCTACGTACTCTGGCGATGCACATAAGATCCGTTCGTTTGACCCACACAATGCCAATACGACCAGATTGGAGTCGGCCGGCTCGCCGTAGCGAATCGCAATATCGACAGGCTTGGTATACATATCCGTCAAGCTATCGGACAGCTCTAGTTTAATGGAAACATTTGGGTAGAGATCGATGAACTCATCCACCCAATCGAGCAACATATTGCGACCAAAATCGGAGGGTGCAGTAATGTGCAGCTGACCAGACAACTCCCCGCGCGCACTTGAGATCTGATCCAACCCCTCTTGCAATGTTGCCAACGCTTGCGTGGTTTTGTCTAAAAACAGTTCGCCCTCTGAGGTTAAACGCAGGCTTCGGGTGGAACGCACAAACAACGGGAAACCGATTTGCCCTTCAAGACGCTTAATCGATGCGCTAATGGCGGCAGGTGTCATGTCCATGCTGTTAGCGGCTTTTGAAAAGCTGCCTTGGCGCGCGGTTTCGACAAAAATATTGAGGTCGTTGAGGGCTTTCATAATGAAAAGGGCTTTTAAGAAGTTTGGGCTACTATAGGGGAGAGTCGTAGGCCAATTCAAGGTTAAAACATTAGGTTGCACGGCGAGTTTGAGTTAGATTAGCGCGCAACTTCACTTTACCGGATCAATAGCATGAGCCAACAGCAGCCGAATAACCCACTTCACGGGTTAAGTTTAGAGAAAATCGTCACCCGACTAGTTGAACACTTTGGTTGGAATGGCATGTATGAGCGCGTTCGTGTGAACTGTTTCAAGAAAGATCCTTCAATCAAATCGTCGCTGAAGTTCCTGCGTAAAACGCAATGGGCGCGGGACAAAGTCGAAGCGCTGTATATCGAGACGTTTTGCTAACTGCTCTATGGTCAGCAGCAAGCGGTAAGTAGATTCTTAGTCTCGCTTTGGCTCGCTAGAATGACGCCACTTTTCTTATCGCGTAGGCGAGAAGAGTCGCTCTGCTGTTACGTTTAAAGCGTGATTCAGAATCTACCCTCAGGCTTGTATTGAGTCTATTCATAGCTCTATGGGCCTACAGCAGCGGTAAGTAGATTCTTAGTCTCGCTTTGGCTCGTTAGAATGACGTAGCTTTTCTTATCGCGTAGGCTGAAAGAGTCGCTCTACTGTTACGTCTAAAGCGAAATTCCGGATGGTCACATAGGTTCTTCTGGAATCGCTTTTTAGATGGTTTTGTAGAGATCAGAGCCAAACTCGAACCGTCATTCTGAACAGCGAGGAACGAGCGTGATTCAGAATCTACTCTCAGATTGTATTGAGTTTATTCATGGCTTTATGGTCTGCAGCAAGCGGTATGTAGATTCTTAGTCTCGCTATGGCTCGCTAGAATGACGCAGCTTTTCTTATCGAGTAGGCTGGAAGAGTCGCTCTACTGATACGTCTAAAGCGAGATTCCGAATGACTCACTTAGGTTCTTCTGGAATCGCTTTTTTTGATGGTTTTGTAGAGGTCAGAGCCAAACTCGAACTGTTATTCTGAACCGAGAGGAACGAGCGTGATTCAAAATCTACCCTCAGATTGTATTGAGTTTATTCATAGCTCTATGGTCTGCAGCAAGCGGTAAGTAGATTCTTAGTCTCGCTTTGGCTCGTTAGAATGACGTAGCTTTTCTTATCGCGTAGGCTGAAAGAGTCGCTCTACTGTTACGTCTAAAGCGAAATTCCGGATGGTCACATAGGTTCTTCTGGAATCGCTTTTTTAGATGGTTTTGTAGAGATCAGAGCCAAACTCGAACCGTCATTCTGAACCGCGAGGAACGAGCGTGATTCAGAATCTACTCTCAGATTGTATTGAGTTTATTTATATCTCTATAGGCCTGCAGCAAGCGGTAAGTAGATTCTTAGTCTCGCCTTGGCTCGCTAGAATGACGCTAGTTCTCTTATCGCGTAGGTTGGAAGATTAGCCATACGTTATTCCCGACAGCGATGAAGAATCGCTGTCGGGAACCTCGCCTTTAATCTCTCATTTCTTGCTACTCTAAATGATGCGTGCTACCCACAGTTCCTTCCAAATCTAAAATCGACTGGCGAACGTGGTCTGGAATCGCAGCTTTAACGTTGTTCTTAAAATCAAACATCACACCAGTGGCGGTCGCGATGGTCGCAATTTTACCCCACTTCTTACTCAGCACTTGGTACTCCATTGTGATGCGATCTTCTTGCATGTCGATTACGCGAGAACCGACTAATAGCGTGTCTGGGTAAGTAACAGGCAATTTGTAGCGGCATTGAGTCTCGCTCAGTACTGGCCCAATTTGCGAGGTCTGCAGGTCGACCAGCAGGTTAATTTTGTTGAAGTAATCTAAACGTGCGGTCTCGAAGTAGCGAAAATAGACCACGTTATTAACGTGTTGCAGAGCATCCATTTCACCCCATGCGACTTTTATCTCTGTGATAACGGGAAAGTCCTTTAACAGTGTGTCCATTTTTATTGCTCCTTTTTCATCTGCTTTGCCACAAATTGCGACGCGACTTATCACTTTGAGCATTTATTCTAGATGTAATCATCTAATATGTAATAAAATTGTTTTTAAAATGTGAAATGAAATGGTGGTTTGATTATGTAAACTAGAAACTTTACATAATTGAGTTGAAGGCGTAAGTTTAACTAAGAGTAACCAGATAGGAGGTGTCTCATGATTGAACTCAAAGGTTTCAACCTCGCAAGAGTTGAGAAACGCATCGATTGGACAGGTGAGCTGTTCAGTTTGAGAATATCTGGCGCGCCTCTTTCCTTTAAAGCTGGCCAATTCACCAAGCTTGCTTTGCTTGATGATGAAGGTAAGCCGATCAGCCGCGCTTACTCTGTGGTTAATGCGCCAAGCGAGCAATTCGATTGGTTGGAGTTTCTAATAGTAGCCGACCCTCAAGGACAACTTTCTCCACGGCTCCAAAAGCTTAAATCTGGTGATAGCATTTATGTCGGTGCCACCGCACATGGCGATTTAATCCATGATTCTATTCCTAAACAGGCTCATGACCTGTGGCTGCTATCTACAGGTACGGGGATTGGACCGTTTTTGTCGCTGCTGGATGATATAAACTTACCGCCTCACAATGAGCGCATTGTGCTGGTTCATGCCGTTCGTTTCGAAAAAGATCTGGTTTATAAATACCTAATTGAACAGCTTCAGCAACGATATGAAGGCAGATTAAAGTATATACCGATAGTTAGCAGGGAAGTGGTTGATGGTAAATTACAAGGCCGAATTCCTGAACTCATCGAATCGGGTTTACTGTCCAACGCCGCTGATGCGCCATTCTCAGCTCAGCGTAGCTTTGTCATGATGTGTGGGAATCCACAAATGATCAAAGATACCGTGCCCGTTTTACAAGAGCTAGGCTTGGAAAAGTATCGCCATCAAACTGGGGGAAATATCATTTACGAACGTTACTGGTAGCGTTTTGTTAAATTGATACGGTTATGCTCAAGATGTAATGATTACTTTTGAGATACGACCGCGATTTAGTATGTTCTTAGTTGAATATTATGTTGGCAATACCTAAACTGCGCTCACCATTGCGCGTCTGTACACTCAGTCATTCTCGCTTAACCAATTACATTGAGGTGACTGAAGTCCATGTATGCTTTTATCGCGAGCAAGCAACAGAGAATCATTGCTGGTTTTATCGACCTGCTCTTTACGATGGTGGTCGTGTTAATCATCGCATTGAGTATTAACTCTTTTCTTAACGACTTTCAGCTCTCTTTAGCAGATAACCTCACGCTTGTTCGTGAAACTCAGGCGTTTTACTTGCTTTCTTTACCAACGGTTTTAATGATCAACTGGAATGCATTGAGTCATGGGCAAACCATTGGTATGCGCATGATTGGTATTAAAGTTGTAATGAAAAATGATAGTAAGGCAACGAAAGTTACAGCAGGGTTAAGGCTTGTTATTAGCTACTTACTGGAGATGCTCATTCCGGGGATCCCGTTGGTAAATTTGGCATTGTTGTTCTTTCATCCGGAGCGACGTTTGTTGCATGACTTGATCGCCAATACTAAAGTTGTCCAAGTTTCCTAATTTTTTGATCGAAAAAGCCACGTGAAGTGGCTTTTTTAATATCGATAAAGTTAACCAGATTTACTGTTGATTAACATATTTCTTAAAGCGAGCTTTGGTTTCTGCGTCTGCTTTTTGGTACCAGAAGTGCAGCATCTCTTCAGCTGTCGAATCCGCTTTAACCGCAGTTGCTCTCACTTGCTTCATATCCGCAGGAACCTTTGCAGGAAGCGTGACTGGCTGCATGGTCGCTGCGCCAGCAAAAGCCACGGCTGCTGCACCGCCAGCTTGGTTATAATCTTCGATTTCACGTACGTAATCACGACCGATTTGCATACCCGGTTTGAGCAACTTGTCCTGGTCAACCGCGATTGCGTTGCCTGAATCATCAACCAGTTTCCAATCTAAGTCTTTGATCTTCTCTTCCGCATCACGTAGGTTGCGGTATTCTGGCATTTGTAGAGTGAGTTCGGCATTGGTCGCGTCAAATCGTGTAACGATAACATCGCTTTCAACACTTAAACGGTCATTACCTTGGTTGAAGTAAGGGGCGAAACGAAATACGACTTGGTTAAGGCCATCAGGTAACGTCAGTGTTCTTTCAGAGGCGAAAAAACCACCCGAAAGATCTGCTTTTTCACCGTTAGCCGCCAATACTGAAACGTTGTCAGGAACACTCACGGTTACATCTGCGAATGCCATGCCACTCATTGCGAGAGCAAGCGCACAAGTTAAAGGCTTGATCAATTTCATTGTTTTTATCCTAAGCAAATTAGTGGTCATCGAGAGTGCATCGTTCATTGCCCGATTGCAACTCCCAAGTGTAATAAGTATGAAAATTTAACAAGAACGTCATTTTTATCGCATTTATTACGACGAAACTGTGATCCAAATAGAATCAAACCGCTGAAATGCAGCGGTTTGATATCATAAGTTATAGATTAAATTTCTTTCTAACTTATTGATTTATTAAATACCAGCACCGTGTCCAGGTTCTGATTGGTCATCAGAAGCGTCTTGTTGTTCTGCCATTTCTTCTTGCTGTTGTGCTTTCTCAATGCTCAACCACCAAACAAATAACTCATACCAAATTGCTAGGATAACGGCACCTAAGAACAGACCAACGATGCCGTAGAAAAGCATACCACCGATGGCACCGAGCAGAATCACAGGCATTGGCACGTCGACGCCACGTCCCATTAACATTGGTTTGAACAGGTTTTCAGAAAGAGCCGCAACTACGACCCAAACAGTAAACATGGTTGCTGTTGAGGTGTCTTGGGTCATGTACATGAAGCCAATCACAGGTAGCACTGCGAGCAACGCCGGGAGCTGAGCGATACATAAGATCATTAGAAGCAGTGTGAGTAAACCTGCTGCCGGAACGCCAAATACGAAGAAACCAGCACCGATCAACAGTGCTTGAATCGCCGCTACACCGACTACGCCAAGTAGTACGCTTTTAATTGTCGCTGCGATAAGCGTGGTCCAGCTTTTTGCGTTTTCACCAGCGGTACGAATCGCGATGGTTCTTAGGCCTGATGCCGCAGATTCAGAGTACGTCATGAAACCTGCTGCAATCGCAAGTGACAAGATTGAAAGCAGTAAACTTCCCAATACGCCCCCAAGTGTACCCAGTAAAGATGTGAGTCCTGCCTTTATTTGTGGCATAAAGGTTTGAATAGCTTGTTCAAGATTAGTAGCGAATAGGGTCCACACTTCGTAGAGCTTATCACCCACGATAGGCCAATCCGCTACGGAAGGTTTTGGCCCTGGTATTTTCACTTGTCCATTTTGTAGTACTTCAAGCGCGTGCGTTGCACCATCCACAATGGAGCCTGATACCATAACAAGTGGCGTGACAAGGAGGGCAATACCAAGTAAAGCAATGGTTGTGGCTGCCAGGCCTCTACGACCACCATATACACGCTGCAATTTTTGGGTAAGCGGCATTAAAGCGACGGCTATAATAGCGCCCCAAATAACCGGAAGGATGAAGGGTTTGATGATGTCGTACGTAAACATCAGCAAGACAAAGATCAAGCCAATGCGTATTGCCGATTCCACCATATTACTGATGAAAAGCTTACTGTCGATTTTTACCGATTGTTTATCCATTTTTGTTTACCTGATGATCAATGTTAGAACTGACGAGACTTGAAACAACAATCGCCATATAAAAAACACCTGTGATGGCCTCTAAATACACCACGACTTGAGCCAGTGGTGTTAGAGGACTGATGTCGCCATAACCGAGCGTGGTTAAGGTAACGAAACTGAAATACGCTGCATTGGAGAAGTTCTGCCCCCAAGAAATCGCTTCCATACCGGTAAAGGCTTCAGGCGAAAACTCAAGCAGAATGAGGTAGGCAATCGCCCACATCAGACCAAGCAGCAAGAAAAGCGCTACCGAGCCAATGACTTTGTTGCTGTTGACATGGCCGGTGAAAAGAATCTGTCTTGCGATGGATTTAAAAGTGCCGAAAAAGAACGCAAAGGTGAGGGCAAGCATCACCACATTCATCTCTCTGATGTCGAAAACGGTCTTGATCACAATCACAAGAACCCAAACACCAAACAGGCTATAGAGGAAACGAGACCAGGTTTTGTCAAAGCGAAGGCTCGCAAAACAGACGATAAACGTCAGAACCGTGAAAGCCTGAAGTATGTGTTCAATCGTCCCTTCACCTACGACTTGTGCCATCGCACTTCCTAACAACAAAATCACTAGCGCTAAGGTTAGATAGAAGAAGTTGTTTTCTTCATTAATGTTTTTGAGGTTTTTACCAATGACCATGGCTCTTCTCACTTAGTTATTGTTCACTTTCTGCGGATGACTCTTTTATCACCATGATGGACGCAGAAAGCCCGAATCGAAGATCAACATCTTCAGGAAGTTCTTGTAGGGAGATTCGCACCGGAATACGTTGTGCTAAGCGAATCCACTGAAAAACAGGGTTTACGTTTGGAAGAAGGTTGTAGCCGACCGTGCCGTCTTTGGGCGCAATACCCCAACCAATCGAGTCAACCGTCGCGTCAATTGGCGTGTCTGGGTGTGACATCAAAGTGACACGCGCTTGGCTGCCAGGTTCGATTTGCGCAAGTTGGTTTTCACGGAAGAAACCAAATACCCAAAAGCTGTTTTTGTCGATCAGTGCGAGCAGTGGTTGGTTTGCGACCGCTTGCGTACCGTTTCTAATATCGAGGTTAGATACAAAACCATCGACGGTGGCATAAACTTTGGTAAAGCTGAGATTAAGGCGTGCTGATTTTAGTTGCTCTTCTGCAGATTTGATTTGCAGTAGCGATTCTTCGTAAGCGATTTCACGACGAATCAGATCCTTGTGAGAAACCGCGCCACGGTCTTTGGCGCGAATGTCTTTTAAGCGGTCATATTCGATTTTTTTACCGCGAGAGCTAACAATGGAGCGCTCCAGTGCTACTTCGGCTTGAGATAACGCAACCTGGTAAGTCGCAGGGTCGATTTCAAACAGTAAATCCCCCGTTTTTACTTCTTGGTTGTCTTGCACCGCGACATTTACAATTGGGCCTGAAACGCGAGGAGCCACTTTGATGACGTTGGCACGCACTTGTCCATCTCGTGTCCATGGGTTATTAAAGTATTCCTCAAACTTTTGATAGCCGAGCCAAGCTGCGCCACCAAGAATGACAAGATTGAGTGCGATTACGAATAGTTTTTTCATCTTGTTTGGCACCTAAAATTGAATATAAAAGCTGTCGATGGCCACCACATAAGCGACCATGATGGCAATAAACGTCAGAGACGGAAAAGCGATGAAGCGAGACAAACGTGTCTTGTTCAATATCATCACCGTTATCCACGTGGCCGTGACGGCGAGAAAGAGCACGAGTAGCGTAGGAGAAAAGTAAACGTCTCCCCAAGAGAGTTCATGAGGCATTACCGATCCTCCGTTTTGTTTTCATAACTGGTCTCAGCTGGAGTTTCGAGTCGCAAAGGTGGCAATACGCGGTTTTCTTCATTTAAATAACTTCCCCAGTCAGTGCGCTCTGTCATCTGCGTGGCAATCGATTCACTGATGAAAGGTTTGCCTGTTTGGGTTTGCCAGCCTCCACCGAGGGCTTTGTAGAGCGCGACAACTTGGTTCGCAACATTACCTTTGATCGTTGCGTAGCTGTCCTCTGCGCGGGTCATTTTCTCTACCGAGTTGAGCAGACGTTCAAAAGAGATTTGGCCGTTTTCGTACTGCGTCATGGAGATATTGAATGCACGAATGGAAGAGTTGACCGATTGCAAACGTAAATCTTTTTGCTGCAAATACAGGTCATACGCTTCGATTGCATTGGTGACTTCATTAACGGCTTGCAGCACTTTTTTGTTGTAGTTGGTCAGCGTTTCTTGGAAGCGAGCATCTTCGAAACGAATGTTATTTTTCACGCGTCCGTATTGGAAAATGTTCCAACTGAACGTTGGGCCAACCACCATGGTGAGCGAATCGCTAAAACTGAAACTGCTGCCATCGGGAACCGTACTGTCGATACCGATGGAACCGAACAACGAAAAGCTTGGGTACAGAGCGGTTTCTGCCACGCCAATCTGCGCACTTTGCGCGCGAGCTTGCATCTCAGAGACTTGCAAATCCGGACGTCGCATCACTAAGTTAGCATCCACTTGCGTATCCAAAAGCGGTGGACGTGGCACAATGGAAAGCTCGTCGGTGCCCGATAGTGCCGATTTTCTGCCCGTCGATTTGAACTGGGCTTCGTACTCAGCGATTTGCTTGTGCATCCCATCCGACTGTAGCAGTCGATCTACTTCTTCTGGTAACAGACCCAGTAGCAAAGCCAACACAGTACGTGATTGCTTCATTGCCACTTCGAGGCTCGGTAACGCTGCTTTGGTGGTGTAGAGTTGGTTTTTAGCTTGTTGAACGTCCAATTCTGTAACGTTGCCAGAGTCGAACTGCACCTGAGTAATACGTACGACACGCTCTTGAATCTCTATGTTGCGGCGAGACAGCAAAATACGTTCTTGGAATGTGCGATAGTTGATGTAATTGCGCGCCACTTCGGCGGTTATGGTGACCATGATGTCGTGATACGATGCGATGGATGCGTAGTAACCCGCTTCTGCCGACTCAATACCGCGAGCATACTTGCCCCAAACATCCATTTCCCAAGCAGCATCAAACGACAAAGTGGCGTTATTCACGCCCTGATCATTTACGTAGGCACGCGCTAGGTTTCCTGACACGGTTTGAACTTGTGGGTATTGCAAGCCAGTCGAAATACCAAGCAATGAACGTGCTTGGACAATTCGTAGCCCTGCGGCTTCTAAATCGAGGTTTTGTTTGCTCGCCAACTCAACCAGCTGATTAAGAGTCGAGTCATTAAATTGCTGCCACCATTGTTGTAGCTGTTGCTCTGATCGCTGCGTATCTTTGGCTGCTTTTTGCACCGACCAGTCACTTGGCAGTGGCGCCTGCTTTGGATGAACATAATCTGGTCCTACCGTGGTACACGCACTGAGTCCGAGCAAAGAAAGTATGGCGAGGCTTGGTTTGGTTAGTTTTGGAAGCATCATATCCCCACCTTTAAAAACGCTTCTGTTGTAAGTTCACCCAATCGATATCCTCGTAGGTTTGCTTGCAATGCTTGATTGCTTCGAACACGTTCCGTTTTAAATTCAGCAAGATATAAAAACCGGCTATCTCAGAATAAGCGTAGTCAGATAAATCCAACTCACTAAAAAAATCTTCCAGTTTATCTTCGAATGTTTGGTAATCCTGACTGTATTGGTCGAATACGGAGTCGAGTTCTTGTGTTGCTTGGTGGCTGGCTAAAGCGCCCGCCATCAAAGGAATGATGGAATCGCGGTGTTGTTGGCGAAGCTGAGTAATTAGTGGATTGGTCATCAACTTTTTCTCGGCGGCCATTAAGATGTTGATGTGATTACTGAGTACATCACACGCTTTGCTAAACGCGCCAATCGCTTCTGGCGTGGTTTTATCAAAGTGTTTGTGGTTGATTTTCGAACCCCAGACTTTGAGCTTTTTCGATGAGACATTGAGCGTCACCAAGTGTAAGGCCCGTTTGAGCGGCGTAATAACCGAGCTAGACTGCTGTTGATAGGTAGTGAACAGCTCTCGGGTATGTCGGAAGTAGCGTTCTTTTATGGTCAAAAAGAGGTGTTCTGGTCGTGAGCTAAACGGGAAGTAGTGCGCGAAAATAATCATGAACACCACCATGTAGAACAACAGCATGATCGTCATGAGGATCCCGAAGTGATAGAACATGTTGTTATCTAAACCGAGAACAAACAAGCCCACCATGTAGAAAATCGTCACTGGCCCGTTAAACAGATAAAAGCCGATAAAGGTGTAGATAAAGATGAACAGGCCAAGTTCTAACCCGAGATCCAATTGCGGAAGAATGAAGACGTAAGAAGGCACCGCGAACAAGAAGCCGAAAGTGAACAGCACAAGCAACAAAATTGGGTGCACAGGCACGAACGACAGCAAAGACATAAACATGGTCGAGAAGACCACGAACGAATAGCCGCCTGGTGGATTGAAATAAATCCAAATCAGTCCAGCAACCCAATAAGTGACAAAGGTTTTGACCGCGGTTTTAAAGTTTTCTGCGTCCCACCATAGAAACTTGCCTTTCGGTTTCGGCAGCGGCACGTCAAAGGAGACATTGTTCGTCACAGAGTCAATGCAGCTAATGCTCTCCGCTAAACGCGACAAGTTTTGATGCATCAGTTCCAACAGGTGACCAAGCGTAAGCGCAGAGCCTTTCTCTAGGTGAGCTGCGTCTTCTAGCAACGCTTGGTTGTATTTGACTTTGAATTCCTGAGCACGAAAAGCGGGCTCTTTTTCGTCCCAGACTTGTTGGCAGGTATCAAATAGCGCGTCAATTTCCGCCACGGCTTGATCAAAGTTGCTGATGCTTTCACGGTCTTGCTGGTGGCTAAAGTGGCTGTGCGCCGCAACGGTCAATTGTTGCGTTACCTGCTTGTTCAAATGAACCGCCAAGCGCCACTCTTTCATGTAGGCCGACACTTCACTGCATTCCACACTGACCGTAGCAAAGCGCTGTTCGAGCGCATTTTGGGCGGCAAACATCTGTTCGATAAGAGAATCCACGCTAGGTTGTGGCTCTCCTGCTTCTGGATTTTCTTTTCCCTCTTCTTGAGTAGAGACTTGCCCTGCCGATTTTTGCTCGAAATTTTGCAAGATAGCGGTGAACAACGCGCGTTGTGCTTGGTTGAGTTGTTCGATGAGCTGTCTTAGGTTTTGTTCTGTTTTGGTCGGGAATAAGAAAGTCCCCACGAGTGTGTAAACCACCACCCCAAACACCGTCATATAGGCGCGGTCAACGCCATAAAGAAACGCACCTTCTGCGTCACCGCCATTGGACATCATCAACGTCATCACGCCGGTCAGCATGAGTAGCGTTGGATCTTTTTGATAGGCATTACGGAAGTAAAAAATGAATGAGACCACAACCGACACGCTCAACATGTACAGCAAGCGGTCTTGAGCAAACAATCCCACCAGTAACAAGCCAACGACGGCGCCAACCAACGTACCGAACACGCGTAAGGTACCTTTGGCGAGGGATTCACGACGACTGCCTGTGGATGCAATCAGCATCACTGTGGTTGCGGCCGTCGATGCTTGCGGCCAACCCATGGCAAACGGGATCAGATAAGCCAGAGTCATGCTAAGCGATACTTTAATAGCGAATTTTATTTTGTCGTTCATAGTGTCAAAGTTTGCTCAGGCTTATCGTTATAAGTTGATGAATTTCTTATATGAATAATCAGAATTTTGTTCTGAATAAATTCGGGGGGCGGAATATAGCGGGTGAAAAAGTGTGCTTTGTAAACCCTTTGTCAAAACAAAAAGTGCGTATTTGGCTTGATCTCGTGCTAGCCCTTGGCGTTATTGGTGAAACGCCTAAAACGAGCAAATTCGCGATCTGTGATGATTCTCACTTTTGAAACAAAATCGCTGCATTGTGTGAGCCAATTCTCACCTTATATTCTTCGCCTGGTACCAAAGCAGACCACTTGTACCATCTGCAATGAGCTTTACTGCTTTAAAAAGCATAGATGATGAATGGGTACTTGAGAGGGAAAGTTATTACTTTTTATCGGCTTGCCGATTGTTCGTTTGTTTTTTTGGATCGAGATAAAAAAACCAAAGCGATGCCACCAAGAATGATGCCGCTGGTTAAAAGAATATGCAGTGAAAGAGGCTCGTGGAGTACGACGGTGCCGAGTAGCAAAGCAATGGCTGGCACGGAAAGTTGGCTGACGGCGGCTTGAAGCAAAGAGAGCTTACGCATTACTTGATACCAAAGCGTATAACCAAGGCCAGAGGCAATGGCACCAGATGCGATAGCGAGCAACACTCCGCTCCAAGAAAGGTGGATTGAGGACAAGATTAATGGCGAAAGGAGCACGCCAATTATTGATGCAGCGATGAATCCCCACGTGATGCCACTACTTGGAGAAGGCGCTTGTTTACCGAGCGCAGTAAACGCAGCCCAACAAACGCCAGAAATCAACATAAGAAGTGCAGAGCTAATATCGGGGCGAGTGGCAGATGGCAACATCAACCAAACAAAGCCAACAATCGAAAGGCCGATACCGATGATTTCGAGAAACTGAAAGCGCTCACCTTGCCACCAATAGATTGCCAGTAACGTCAGTTGCACGGCACCAAACAAAAGCAAAGCACCGGTTCCTGTCGCCAGTTGTAAGTACGCGAAAGAGAAAAGGGCAGCGTAACCAAATAACGCCACGCCAGCAAAAAAGCGAAAGCGAGAAGTTGGCCGATCGGTTTTCCACTGGCCTCTCACGACAAGCATTGTGATTAAGGTAATCGCGCCAGATATCAATCGAACGAGCGTGAAGCTTCCTGCATCAATTAACCCTTCTGCCAAGGCAATTCGACACAATAATGAATTGGCAGCGAACGCCAGCATTGCAATGGCAGTGAGTAAAAAGGTCGACATCCTTGATCCTTAGCGTGTAAATGAACAGCTAGTGTAGATCCAAAAGAACATTTTTATTAGTTGATAAAGTGATTAGTTATAGCTATCAGAGCAAGAAAGTCATTAAAAATAACCAGAGAAAACCTGACCTTAGCCTGAGTCTTACTGTGGTTGGGAAGGTTGTTTGTACAATGACTTAATGGTGTTTTTCAACCATAGCAATTTGGGATTGTACGCATTGCGTTTATGCCAAATCATGGTAAATGGAATCAGTAACTTGTCTTGTTGAGCTTGGTCTAATGGAATTGGCAAGCACACTAAATCGAGATGCAGCTTTTCTGTGTAACTTTTGCAATAGTGCGGCGCGGTGGTGATCATGTCATGCGTCGGCTGCGCTGCCATAAAAAGGGATTGCTCAAAGTTGGACATCGTCAGCCCGATAGAGCGCTGTAGCCCTAGTTCCGCTAATACTTCATCCAACGCCCAAGTTTCACTTTTTTCCCAAACAATATTGATGTGTTGGTAGCTCAGAAAGGTCTCGAGATTCCACTCTTGCTGTAATGCCGGATGATCTTTATGCAAATACACCATCGGCAGGTCATAAAATAGAATCTCAAAATCCAAGAAATACGGCAGAAGATCCAACGACTCTTTCGATCTCGGGTGACTTTCTCGGCCGGTAAAACCGATATCCGCCTCGCCTCGAATGATGGCGTCGAGTGAATCGTAATCCCAGTTACTGGTTTTTACTTTCGCTTCAGGGTATCGCTGGTGGATAGCGACGATGAGTCTGTCCAACACCGTGAGCACTAATGGCGACTCAATCGTGATATCAAAACGCACTCCTTTAGGCGTAATATCGCTGCGTTTTTCTGCAATCTGGCTGCCAATTTGCAGCCATTCTGCAAGATCTTGCTCCATGCTTTGCGCCAAAGGCGTTGGCGCAAGACCTTTAGGTGTTTTGACAAACAAAGGATCATCGAACCAATGACGAAGTTTGTTGAGCGACTTACTTACGGTAGAGGGCGTAACGTTCAGCTTTTTTGAGGCTTTCGAGACGCTTTGTTCTTGCAGCAATAATTGCAGAGTGAACAGTAAGTTTAAGTCAAGTCGCGCTAGGGATTTCTTCATAATGGGTATCGTGAACAGGCTTTGGAATCAATAGTATTAGAGCAAGGCTGATTACGCTACCTAACACTAAGATAAACACCAACATATTCAGAGCACTAACGCCGATGAAACCCATAAACCAAATATAGAACGCTGAACTACAAACTTGAGCAATGCCCAGTAACGAGCTCGCCACGCCAGCTTGTTGAGAGAATGGGCTGAGCGCTTGGCTCATGGCCACGCCAAAGCCACAAGCGAAGCCAGCGCAAATCAGCCCAAGTCCGAATACATAGTAAAGAGATTGTCCATCATGGAAATGGGCAGCACTGAGCACGATGGCTGCGCAAGCGAGCAATACTTGAGAGGTGATCATTAAGGTTCGCTGCTTAAAAATCCCCAATGCCAATGGCGCCGAGAACGAAATCAACATACTGATCGTCGCAGTCCCTGCCATGATGGAAGAATAGCCGCCGCGATCAAAACCAAGCATGCTCATCACGACAATTGGTGAAGCGTTAACAAAGGTCAGAATGGTGGTCACTCCAAGCGCAGTAATGATCAGCCTACTGATAAAAAATCGCTCGAAGAAAGTATCTTGATGGCTCTCTGGCGCTGTCTGTTCTTCACGTTGTTGGCTGGGTAGTGATTCCTTGAGAACAAAAATGGCCAATACACTGACGAGAATGCCCATTCCTGCCATCGTGGTAAACAAACTCGGCCAAGGAAATTTCAGCATAATCAAGTGACCAATCACGGGGGCGATCACTGGAATGATACAGGTGATGCCATTGAGCATCGACAATACTTTCGCGCGGCGTTCATCGTCTAACGTGTCGCGTAAAATCGCGAATGCGACGACATAGCAAGATCCAGCCCCGATGCCTTGGCAAAAGCGAGCAATCAAAAAAGTGTTTGGGTGCTCAGCCATCCCGCCGAGAAAGGATGCGAGCACGAAGATCATCGCGCCGACGACGGCAACAGGTTTTCGTCCCACAGAGTCTGCAATTTTCCCCGCGAATAACATGGTGGTAGCCATGCCAGCTAAATAGATCGAAAACGCAATATGCAACTGAGATTCACTGGCATTGAGATCTGACGCAATTTGAGGCAAACCAACAAGATACAAATCAATGGCAGTAGGGTAGAGTAAAACGAGTGCAAAACTACAAAGTAAAAAACGGGACATGGAAACCTCTCTATCGAATGGTGAGGATAATAGAGTGCTAAACGTTTGCCTGCGAGTGGGAAATACGACACTAGGTATTTCTATTTACGACATACCCTGTATGAATTGAGCATAAAAACAACAAGGAAGATTATGATTACTATTGAAAAGTATTCGCCTGAGCGACATAAACAAACTTGCGAACTTAGCGTGCTAGAAGAGCAATCGCAGTTTACGGTCGCGGATGTGGGTGAAATGCTTACATGTCTTGAACCTACAGAACTTCCGCATCTGATTTTGGCAGACGATGACGTGGTTGGCTTTTTTCTATTTGATGCTGCTTACAGCGAGAAATACGATTTTTGCCCGAAAAACAGTTTAGGCGTACGTGCTTTGCTGGTGGATCACCGTCATCAAGGCAAAGGCATCGCCAAGCAAGCCATTCAACAGTTTGCCGATTTCGCCAAACGCCATTATCCCGAGTTTGATGCGCTTTATCTCACCGTGAATTGCCGCAACATACCCGCTTATCAGTGCTATTTAAAATCAGGGTTTGAAGATACCAATGAGCTTTACCACGGAGGCCCCGTTGGACCGCAACACATTATGAGACAGCCGCTTTAGCTAGGAAAAACCAAGGATGGAAAGATGAGGATTGAAATCGACAATTTAGAACGGCCGCAAGTGATAGCGCTGTTGGAAGGACATTTACAGGACATGTACGCCACGTCACCACCAGAAAGCGTGCATGCGTTAGATTTAGATAAGCTCAAAGCGCCAGAAGTGACATTTTGGACCGGATGGAAAGGTGAGCAACTGCTTGGGTGTGCGGCGATTAAAGAGTTGGATGACCAACACGCGGAGCTGAAATCCATGCGCACCACGCCTACGGCAAGAAACCAAGGTGTGGCATCTCAATTATTGATTCATGTGATTGAGCAAGCGAAGCAAAAAGGTTTGCAGCGCTTGAGTTTAGAAACGGGCTCGATGGAGTTTTTTAAACCAGCGCGCCTGTTGTATGAAAAGCATGGCTTTGTGTACTGCGAGCCGTTCGGGGATTACGAACTCGATCCGAACAGTCAATTCATGACCCTAGAACTGAGCTAGGGCCATGAATTTTTAGAAGCTAAATCCAATCGATTTAGAAATTCAGATTCAAGTTGATGGTTGGCGACAAGAGGCTTGAACGCTCGTCAGCCAATCGCTTTCTCTTCTCTTTCAGTCTCTTGGCATTATCTTTGTCTGGATTGCCATCAAGCTGATTATCGATGACCGAGATTTCAGTATCGATCTCTTGGATGCGTTGCTGGCGTTGATATTCTTGATGACCTAACTGGTAGTTCTCAATAAACTCTTTGCTGCTGCATACACCGTAATATTCTTTGCCTTCGATACCGACAGTGTACCCATTGTCTGGTGAGCAATATTGGATAGTGCCTTTATCAAAGCCTTCTTTCCATTTCGCTCGGTCGGGTGTCACACCCGCTTCACCACAGTCTTCGGTATAGCTATTGATAATGTTTGGATCGTTGCCATCTCGGCCATCTTGATAACCTACGTTGTACCAGTTTGCCGTTTTGCACTCATCCGGAGACATGCTGGCGCAACCTGAGAGCAAAGTCAGTAAAGCCAGGGGGATTAGCGCTCTTTTCATCAGTGACTGTCCTTTAAATAAAATCGAATTGATAACTTGAGTTTAAAATGAACACTGTTCATATCAATGGTTGAAATCATTGTATTCACAATTGTGGTGACTCATTAATCTAAGTGATAAATTTATTATGCTGAATAGAAGTGTGTTTGATTAGTATTATCCACGAACTGCGCCTTTGCTGCATCAATCCACTAGCCTTGGCCCCAAATTAAGTGATAATACCAACATAAAGATAAACACCGTCAATGAGGCTAAGACATTGAGCGAACAACCCACCGTCCTTATTATCGAGGATGAATCTGCTATCGCAGAGAACCTGATTCATGTATTAGAGATGGATGGCTACCACGCAGAGTGGTTTGCAACAGCAGGAGAGGGCTTAGCTTTTTTGCAGCACAACTCCGCAGCGTTACTTGTCTTAGACGTAGGCTTACCGGATGGCAATGGTTTTGAATTATGCAAAACCATCCGTGAGTTTTCTGATATTCCCATAATCTTTCTCACCGCAAGAAGCGATGAAATTGACCGCGTAGTCGGTTTGGAAATTGGCGCGGATGATTACGTGACTAAGCCATTTAGCCCGCGCGAAATGTTGGCTCGCATTAAACTTCGAATCAAAGCTAAAGCGCCAATGATGGAGCACAAACCAGAGCCTGTAGCTGTTCCAGAACAACCTCAATTTAGTCAAGATTTGGTTGCGCAGAACTTCGACTACGGTGTCGGTGGACAAATGCTTGGGTTAACTGCGGTGGAATTTAAGATCCTCGATAGGCTGATTTCCGTCTCTTCCAATGTATTGAGTCGAGAGCAACTTATGATCGCTGCTGACATGGCGCCGGAAGCTGCGTACGAGCGCAATATCGATACCCACATCAAAGCCATTCGCCATAAGTTGAAGCCGTTTGAGATGTCTGAACGCATCTGTACCAAGCGTGGCTTTGGTTACTTTTACTGCATAAAAGGTGAATGATGAATCGCTGGCCGAAGATCCCGCTTGGACTCAGACTGTTTTTTCTCTACTTCATCTTAGTCGGGATGACGGCTTACATGGTGAGCAAAACGGTTGTCCAAGAACTTAAGCCAACCGTGCGCCAAACCACCGAAGAGACGCTAGTGGATATGGCGAACTTACTCGCGGTATTGGCGGAAGAAGACGTCGCGAATGACAAGTTGTCTGAGAGTCGCTTCTCCAAACTATTAACGGCTTATGGACAGCGAGAGCCTCAAGCGCGCATTTGGGAAATCGGTAAAAAAGCGATTAACCATCGAATTTACATCACCGATAAACAAGGCATTGTGATTGCGGATTCTTGGCAGCAAGACGTAGGCAAAGACTACTCGCAATGGAACGATGTTTATCTCACGTTGCGTGGTCAATACGGCGCGCGCAGTACCATCGAAGACCCGAAAGATCCGCTCTCAACCGTTATGCACGTGGCTGCGCCCATTTACCACAAAGGTGAAATCATTGGCAGCGTGACGGTAGCCAAATCCAATCGCTCAGTACAACCCTTCATCGATCTTTCTAAACGCAATGTGTTGTTTTGGATGGTGTGGATGAGTGGGTTAGTGCTGCTAGCAGGGGCATTGTTTGCTTGGCGAATTCACTCAGCACTGAACAAGCTAGAAGACTACGCGACCAAAATGGGTGAAGGTGAAAAGGTTTCTAAGCCGACATTTCGTATCTTTTATGAGTACGGCACGCTAAGTGATGCATTAGAGAAAATGCGCAATCAGCTCGATGGTAAGCAGTATGTGGAAGAGTACGTACAGACGCTGACTCATGAGCTGAAAAGCCCGTTATCAGCGATTAAAGGCGCGAGTGAAATATTGCAAATGCCGTTGCCTGAAGAAAAGGTCACGCGCTTTGCTGGCAACATTGAGCGAGAAAGCGACCGCATGCAGTCATTGATTGATAAGTTGCTAGAACTTGCTCGTCTTGAAAAGCGCCCTGAGCTAGAGCAAGTCGAAGCTATCTCGCTAAAACAAATGGTCAATGAAGTGGTTGAATCGGCGGATGCGCGTTTGAGTGCTAAGTCGGTCACTGCCAAAATCCAAATTGATGACCATCTCTCCGTACTTGGTGATGCCTTCTTACTGAAACAAGCCGTTTTTAACCTGATGGACAATGCGCTGGATTTTGTTGATTCAGAGGGATGCATTGAATGGAAAACTGAGGTCACGAAAGAAAAGGTGTGCCTGTCGATTTTCAATTCAGGTCCTCACATTCCCGACTATGCAATGCCTCGTTTAACCGAGCGCTTCTACTCCCTCGCTCGGGAAAATGGTGTTAAGAGCACTGGGCTCGGGCTTAATTTTGTTGAGCAAGTGATCAAGCTGCACAAAGGTCAGTTGCAAGTCGAAAACGTCGATGCTGGCGTGAAAGTGACCCTGATTTTACCAACTCCATAGAAACTCCACATTAGCTCCATTCGTTCTCCAAATTGCTGATTTAGATTACTCCCATCAGCAAATGGAGAATGAAACATGAAAAAGATCCTCAATAACCAACTCGGCACGAAGTTCGCCTTCGTGCTGTTTTTGTTTGTCTTACTGCAAATCCCGCTTTCAATGGTCACAGGGCTGATCTCAGAACGCTCATATCGCCAAGATGAAGTCAGAAACGACATCGCACGCAGCAGCAGCGGCGAACAGCGCATCATTGGTCCATTCATCATGGTTAATTACACCGAAACCAGTTACCGAGATGACAAAGTACAGATTAAAGAGCGTCGTAAATTTCTTTTACCTAGCACTTTTGATATGAGCGCGAATCTGGACAGTTTTGAAAAGTACCGAGGCATTTACCGCGCGCGTTTATACAAAGCACAAGTGGCACTGAAAGGCACTTTTGATGCAGACGAACTCGCGGCGTTGCAGGGGCTTGATATTGACAACATGAGCCTAGTCGTTGGCATTGAAGACAGCCGTGGATTGATTCGTTTGGATGACATGACCATGGCGAGTGCTGACATCGAAGTCGCACCGGGAACGGGGTTAAATCAGTTACCACAAGGCTTCCATAGTGCTCTGACTCTCGCTGACCTGAACATAGAGCAACCTTTGGCATTCGATCTTAACTTCTTGCTACAAGGGATGGGACAGCTTCAAGTCACACCAATTGGTAGTCAAACAACAGTTGAGCTCTCTTCAGCATGGGCGCATCCAAGCTTTATCGGTGATTACTTACCAGTGTCGTCAGAGGTATCTGAAGATGGATTTAACGCACAATGGGCGAGCAACAACTTCTCAACCAATATCGCGCAGCTGTTCCAAAGTTGTTTGTCATCGAATCACGCTTGTCACGAGCTTGAACAGCGACAAATGGGCGTAGATTTGATTGATCCCGTAGACCACTATTTGAAATCTCACCGAGCTGTGAACTATTCACTGTTGGTTATTACATTAGTATTTGCGAGTTTCTTCTTGCTGGAGCTGTTCCAAGCGCGTCCGGTTCACCCAGTGCAATACGGTTTTATTGGTCTGGCTTTAGCGCTTTTCTATCTATTGCTGATTTCGATGAGTGAACACCTCGGCTTCAACTGGGCGTATGTGGTGTCAGCAGTCGCATCGACGGGGCTTTTAAGTGTGTACGTGAGCGGTATGTTGAGCAACACCAAACACGGCGCGATATTCGGAGCGTGTTTGCTTACTCTCTACGGATTACTGTTTGGCTTGCTACAAGCAGAGAGTTACGCATTGGTAATGGGGACATTACTGTGTTTCGCGATTTTGAGCTTCACTATGGTCATTACACGCAACATCGACTGGTACGCACGAAATAAGAAAGCGGAAGAAAGCGCAAAGGCGAATCATGAAGATGTTTAAACGAGCAATTCTCACAGGGCAGCCAAGCAATATGTTGGAAGAAACGTGCGCTATCCGCCTGCAATTTTCTGCAAAAAATGGACTGAAAAGCTTGGTGTGTTTTATCACATTGGTCGTTATTGCGCTCTATGTTCGAGACAGCTTTATTCGTCCGACATTTGGTGATGTTCTGGTTGTGGTTTGGCTCTACTACTTTCTTGCAAGCTTGTTCTCCATGCCCGTTAACTGGATGGTTTCACTGGTGGTGTTGATTGCGTTTGCCGTCGAGTTGGGGCAATTGCTTCAGGTCGCAGCTTGGCTTGGTATCGAATCTTCATCGCCTCTGGCTGTAATTTTGGGCGCCACATTTGATTGGAAAGATCTGCTGGCTTACTGCATCGGAGGTCTACTGTGTTGGTGGATGGAAAAGAAATGAAAACCGAGATGAAAGCCATTGTGCTACCAAACCGACTCCGCCATTCCAAACGAGGTATTCGTAAGAGGGTCAAAATCAGTTTACTCAAGCGCGTGTACCTTTGGTCACTGACCAATAGAGAACTGCTGTAAACCTCGCCTCTTTATATGAAATACAAAAAGGGAATCTTAAACTCACCGACGCACAGGGTGAGTTAAGATTCCCTTATTAATAGGGTCTATTGAGCTTTCAAGCTGATTTTTGCAGCTATTTGTGGGTAATTTATATGAGGTAGAGACATCTGAAATGTAGTTGGTGTAACTGATAAGCCGGTAATGAAGTATAAATGAACCACAAACGCTGCCCGAAGGGTTCGGCTAAAAGCGTTTTACTCTTTGTTGAGAGGTAATTGCTTAGAATGACTAGGCGGCAAACCTCTCGCCGCGATTAAAACGCTTTTATCTCGAACAAAATTTAACCGTGAAAGTTCAATAGACCCTAACTAAGACATCTCGCTGCTACTTTTAATCAGCTTTCAAATGAAAGTTTCTTACCGAACGTCTCTTTCCAGTCTTTATCGAACTGTTCAACCGCCGGTTTTACTGCTGGGTGAGCGAACATTTGTGCCGCCACATCGGTTGGTAATGTAATGGCTTCGATGCCCAGTTTCATCACCTCCATCGCTTGTTGAGTGTTCTTGAAGCTGGCTGCCAAAATCTTCGCTGGTAGTCGGTTTTGATCGAGCAACAATTGAAGATCCGCGACCACTTCAACACCGTTGCCGTTCATCGCATCAATGCGGTTTACGTAAGGTGCTAGGTAGTCTGCACCGCACAGTGCTGCTAAGAAACCTTGTTGAGCTGAATAGATAGCCGTGGCAAGAACCTGAATTCCCTCTTTTTTCATTAGCTTAATTGCTGCTAAGCCGGTTTCTGTTGCTGGCACTTTTACCACCATATCGTAAGGCAATTCATTCAGTTGGCGCGCTTCTGCCACCATGCCTTCGACGGTTGAACTCACGACTTGAGCGTGAAAGCGAGGTGTACCGCCAAGTGCTTCTTGCATGCCTGCTAGGGTTTCATTCAGTCCCTGTTTTGACTTCGCCAAAATGCTTGGGTTTGTCGTCACGCCTTTTAGCGGTAGGCACTGGTTAAAGCGTTTTACTTCTGCCACATCAGCAGTATCTAAATAAAGTTCAATCATGGTTTCTACCTTAAACAAAATCTTCGTTTTGATGATGGGATCACTATAGATCTGACAATCGAACGAGATCTTGATTTTGATCAATTGAAATTTCATTTGAAACTATAATAATTTCATTAAATGAAAGTTAAGTGAAACTTGTAAACGCTCAAATGAAGCTTTCAGTTCGAACAAAGAAAAGCCGCTGATAAGACTTAACCAGCAAGAAACGGATTAAGTACACAGCGGTAGCACAGACCAAGAGGCAAGCAGAGATGTATTTCAATATCCAACGATTCTCTACCCATGATGGCGATGGCATTCGTTCCATTCTTTTTCTTAAAGGATGCAGCTTGTCTTGCCCTTGGTGTCAAAACCCAGAAAGTCGCAGCGAAAAACATTCACTGTTGTTTGATCAGCGAAGCTGTATGGAAGGTTGCCAACTGTGCGTTTCTGCTTATCAAGCTACAACTCAAACCACGGCGGGTAGTGAAACGGTGAGCGATGGTATTCAACGTATCGACAACCAGATCATCATTAATCGCAAAGCCATCAAAGAAGACCAACTGATCGCGCTGCGAGACGTCTGTCCTACGCAAGCACTGACCGTCTGCGGTGAAGAGGCAAAATCAGACATGCTGTTCGACACCTTAATGAAAGACAAACCTTTCTACGATCAAAGCCAAGGTGGTGTGACCTTCTCCGGTGGTGAGCCACTCATGCAAGCGGATTTGGTAGCAGAACTCGCACAGCGTCTGCATGACAACCAAGTCTCTACCGCTATTGAATCGTGCATGCATGTGCCGTGGAAGAACGTTGAAAAAGCCGCGCCGCATATTGATTGCTGGTTGGCGGATTTAAAACATACCGATGAAGAGAAGTTTCTTAGCTGGGCGAAAGGTTCACTAAAACGCATCAAAGACAATTTCCGAAAACTGGCACCTATCGCGAAACGCATTGTGATTCGCGTTCCAGTGGTGCCGGGGTTCAATGACACCATCGAAGAGTTGAAAGACATCATCGATTTTGCGGCTTCACTAGAAAGCTGCCAAGAACTTCACTTGCTGCCGTACCACACGCTCGGCATCAATAAATACCGTTTGCTCGATATGCCTTACGAGTGTTCTGACAAGCCATTAAACAAACCAGAACTGCTAGAAAGCGCCATGCAATACGCAAGCGAAAACACCCAACTTAACGTGATTGTAAGAGGTTAACTATGGACCTGAATTACCTTCCTGAGCGTATCAAAGCGCACAAATCGGCACTGGTAAATATCGTAACGCCACCTGTCTGTACCGAGCGTGCAGAGGCATACACTCGTGCTTATCAAGCGAACGAAGACAAACCTGTCATTGTCCAACGTGCGCTAGCACTGCAAGAGCACTTACGCACTCGTACGACTTGGATTAAACACGATGAGTTGATCGTCGGTAACCAAGCGAGCAAAGTACGCGCTGCGCCTATTTTCCCTGAATACACAGTGCGTTGGATTGAAGCGGAAATTGATGAGCTAGCCGACCGTCCTGGTGCAGGCTTTGCGGTCACTGAAGAAGATAAGCAAAGCATCCACAGCATCACACCGTATTGGCGCGGTAAAACTGTTCAAGACCGTTGTTATGGTTTGTTTACTGATGAGCAGCAAGAAATCTTAGCCAGCACCATCATTAAAGCCGAAGGCAACATGACTTCGGGTGACGCGCACCTTGCGGTGGATAACGAGAAAATCTTGAAGCTAGGCATGAACGGTTTGCTAGAGGATGTTCGTCAGCACCGTGCTAACAATGATGTTTCGACCTTTGAAGGCTTGAAGAAAGAGCAGTTCTACAAATCAGTCGAAATCGTGCTGCTTGCGATTCAAGATCACATGCTGAGCTATGCTGAATTGGCGGCAAAAATGGCGCTAGAAGAGACGCGCCCCCTACGCAAAGCTGAATTAGAAAGCATTGTTGCAAACTGTCGTCATGTAGCAAGCCACGCACCAGAAAACTTCTGGCAAGCACTGCAATTGAGCTACTTTGTTCAGTTGATGCTACAAATCGAATCGAATGGTCACTCGGTTTCTTTCGGTCGTATGGACCAATTCCTAAACGAATTTTATGTTCGCGATATCGAAAACGGCGCGATTGAAAAAGACTTTGCACTAGAGCTTTTACAAAGCTGCTGGTTGAAGTTGCTTGAAGTAAACAAGATTCGCTCTGGTGCACACTCAAAAGCATCGGCAGGTTCTCCGCTGTATCAAAACGTGTGTATCGGCGGTCAGAAGTTGAATGAAAAGGGTGAGCCTGAAGATGCAGTGAATCCACTTTCTTGGGCGATTCTGGAATCTTGTGGTCAGTTACGTTCGACGCAACCTAACTTGAGTGTGCGTTACCATGAAGGTTTAAACCAAGAGTTCTTAATGGGCTGTATTGAAGTGATTAAATGCGGCTTCGGTATGCCAGCGTTCAACAACGATGAGATTGTTATTCCTGAATTCATCAAGCTTGGTGTAGAGAAAGAAGACGCTTACAACTACGCATCTATCGGCTGTATCGAGACCGCAGTTCCGGGCAAATGGGGTTACCGTTGTACGGGCATGAGCTTCATTAACTTCGCCCGTATCTTGCTAGCTTCATTGAACGAAGGTGTGGATGCAACAACGGGTAAAGCTTTCTTGCCACACGATAAGTCATTAGCAAAAGGCAACTTTGAGAACTTTGAGCAAGTGACAGCTTCTTGGGCAGAGCAAATCCGCTACTACACCCGTAAATCGATTGAGATTGATACGGTAGTCGACAGCGTACTTGAACAGCAAGCACAAGACATCTTCTGTTCAACGCTGGTGGATGACTGTTTGGCTCGTGGTAAAACTGTGAAAGAAGGCGGTGCGAAATACGACTGGGTATCTGGCTTGCAAGTCGGTATTGCCAACTTGGGTAACAGCCTAGCAGCCATCAAGCACCTTGTTTTCGATGATGCGCAAATCACCCAGCCCCTTATCTCACAACAACAGCTAGCAAAAGCATTGGCAGAAGATTTCGACGGCATGGAGAACGAGCAGCTTCGCCAACGTCTTATCAACTTTGCACCAAAATACGGTAACGATGATGACGCGGTAGACCAACTGCTCGCAGACGCGTACCAAGTGTACATTGATGAGCTAGAGCAGTTCGTTAATACGCGTCATGGGCGTGGTCCAATTGGCGGCGGTTACTACGCAGGTACATCAAGTATCTCGGCAAACGTCCCATTTGGCGCTTCAACTATGGCAACGCCAGACGGTCGTAAAGCGAAAACGCCATTAGCAGAAGGTGCAAGCCCGTCGTCTGGCTCAGACCGTTTAGGTCCAACCGCAGTGTATAACTCAGTGGGTAAGATCCAAGCGAATAAGATCTTGGGTGGCGTGCTGCTTAACCAGAAATTAAGTCCGGCAGCGGTTGAGTCTGAAGGGGATAAGCTCAAGCTTTCTATGTTGATTCGTACCTTCTTCAACCACCACAAAGGCTGGCATGTTCAGTACAATATCGTCTCTCGTGAGACCTTGCTAGCTGCGAAGAAGAACCCTGAACAATATCGTGATCTTGTCGTGCGAGTTGCAGGCTACTCGGCCTTCTTCACCGCGCTATCACCAGACGCGCAAGACGACATCATCGCACGTACCGAGCACGAGCTGTAAGTACACTCACTAAGTAAAACAAAAGGCACCGATAGGTGCCTTTGGTTTGAATACTTAATTCGCGAATGACTATACCTGACCGCATTACAGCTTGTGCAAAATGGTCACGCATTTCTTCGTGACGTTGTCGTATTCTTTCGTCATGTAAGCGGTAGTGATCGCGCCTTCTTTCATGATGCAAATGGCATCGAGTAATGAAGCGTTGTCTGATTTGAGATAGCGTTGAATTAGCTCTCTGACTTGCTGCTTATGGTAGCGGCAATACGTTGCGATCTCGCCGCTGTCGTCACTGAATTCCGCGGACGTATTGATGAAAAAGCAGCCGCGAAACTCGCCCAATTTTTCTTCAGAGCCATGAAACCAACCGTTGAGTGCAGTAAATAACTGATCGATCACCTCCGCGCACGTTTGTGCTGAAGAAAGCTTTTCCTCCAACCATTCCATAAATATTTGGTGGCGTTGTTCTAATGCGGCAATGATAAGCGCTTCTTTGCTCTCAAAATGGTTATATAGCGTGCGTTTAGCCACGCCGGAAACATTGAGAACTTCATTGATGCCAATAGAGTTGATGCCTTGTTTATAAAACAGTGACAAAGCTGTGTCGATCAATAACTGTTTCTTTTTGTTCATAACTACGTCCTCAAAAAGTTCCATAAACACATATTGACAAAGGTAGACAGATTTGTCTATTTTATTTTGTAGACAATTCGGTCTACTTTGAGGTGTTTATGAATAATTTAATTTTATCGTTGGTTGCCGGGCTTGGCGCTACGTTGGCTATTGGCGTATTGTCCTACGCTGAGGTATCACTGACGGAGGTTGTACTCCTGATGGCACCATTTGGTGCTACCGCAGTACTGGTGTTTGGGGTGCCAGGCAGCCCTCTTGCTCAACCCAAAAACGTGATCATTGGTCACTTTATCACGGCCTCTATCGGTATTGCGTTTAGCCAGTATGTTGACGTCACGCCGGTCACGCTAGCGATTGCGACGGGGCTAGGTGTGTCTGCGATGCTGATTACGAAGACCACTCATCCACCTGCGGGTGCAAATCCAATTTTGATCATGGCGTCTGGGCAGGGATGGAGTTTTCTCTTCACGCCTGTCCTGATTGGCGCGATAGTGATTGTTCTGGTCGGTAAAGGGTTACAGTTGCTACAAAGTCAGTACTTAAACCCTCGATTGAATGGTCAGAAGACCTAGTCGGATTGTAGTTAGGGCCGCGAAAGGGAGTGATCTCTTTTGCGGTTTTATCTTTTGTAGGTTTGCAAAAACAAAATCTGATTCTCTCTTGGTATTCAGTCGTATACATCAACATGGTAGTTAAATTGGTACAATGCGATGAACAGAATCCACCCTAAGAAACTATTGCACAGTAAATGGACGGCAATTTCACCTAAAAACAAAGAGAAGCATTTTGTTGTGACGGAAATGGAACTAGATGAAGATGGTAACGTTGTGAGATGTGTCATCGAGGCAGTCATGAGTAAACGCGACCGAGAGATGAACTGGCAAGACCTAAAAGACTCTGAGCAATGGATGCAAGGGTGGAAGTGAGTGACGCTTCGTTGTTGGGCGAATCAAGCAGAAACGTGCGTTGCGAGTAGGCAAAAGTGGTGCTATCTGATACGTTGATAATTCGTTCTAACGCCCACTCAAAGGATTAATTATGATTGATTTCGACAATTCCTCTGTATTTAAGCTTAAGCCGATTGACGTTTCTAGTGCCAGAGAAGACTTCCTTAAGTTCTTGATTGATGGTGAGACTATTTTCGCTGCTTTTAAAACAGTTCGTGACCAAGTGGTGTTTACGAACAAGCGAGTGATAGCGGCAAATGTGCAAGGGATTACCGGCTCAAAAGTGGATTACACTTCTTTGCCTTACAGTAAGATCAATGCATTTTCTATCGAGACCTCTGGTACTTTTGATTTGGACTGTGAAATCGAGTTCTTCATGAGTGAGGTGGGAAGAGTGCGTTTTGAAATTAAAGGCTCGTTTGATTTGATTTCTTTCAACCGTATGGTTAGTGAGTATGTACTAGGTTAAGGGATTAGAAATGAGAGCTTCGCTGAGAGACAAAATTATAGAGATCTGTGACAAAAAGATCGCGAGTAAAGGTGAATTGGTTGGTCTCTCATTTTATGCGTTTTTCGCTAATAAAAATGACGACCCAGAGCTGTTGATGGAAGCGGCTACGTGGTGGATTCAGACTCATCAGCTCGACCACTTCGAAAAAGCAGTAAAAATAAAATCAATGGTCGAGTCGGGGAGCTAAATTAAAAAAAAGAAGTAAAGAAAGCAGACAAATGCTAATAACGTTGCGGACAAAACAGGGTAGATAATGTAAGAGTCCTGCTTGTTGGTTCGTTGAAAACATAGCGAAACAAGTAAGACGTTATAAACAACAAGTAACAAGCTGATCATGGTTCCGCTGTTTAGTGTCATACTTGATAGCTGAGTTAAGAAAAACGCCAATAAAAGGTAATCGAAGACAATGAGCCATAAAAAGGCTTTCTTTAGTAAGTCGCTTTTTCTTTTTTCGGATGATGTTATGTGCATATAGAACTCAACTAAAAAGTCACAGTAACAGAGGCTTTGGTTAGAGAGGTCACCATCAGAGTGGTGACCTTTTAAGATTATAATTCTTGAATTTTTACTTCGCTGGTGGCGGTATCGCCGGAGTAATTGATGACTTCTTGACGAATGACTGGTTGGTTGAATTCAGCCTTATCTTTCGCTTTTTGCAGTTCGCTTTCTTGGTGGTTGCCAAAAAGGGTCTCAAGCACTTTAGCGGCAGGAGTCGTTAAAACAAACAGCTCAATACGACGGTTTTCGCTAGAATCTGGCTCATCAGGATTAAGCAGCGCTCTATCTGACATACCCGTTACCTGCATTACTCTATCATCCGGCATACCGCCTTCAACTAACGTATTTCTTGCTACGTCTGCTCGAGAGGCTGATAACGCCCAGTTAGATTGACGACCAAAACGCTTTTTAAATGGAATTGCATCTGTATGTCCGCTGATGATCAGAGGGTTGTTAACACGATGAAATACAGGCGCTAGTGCGAGCAGTAAATCTTCAAAAAAAGGAGTAAGTTCTGCACCACCACGGCTGAACATATGCTGTTTGTAATCATCTTGAAGGACGATACGCAAACCTTGTGGTGTCACCGTGACGTTTACATTTCCCTGCGCATTAATTTGGGCAGTCATTTGCTCAATTACTTTCGCTAGTGCGGCAAGTTGCTCTTGAGTATCGAAGTTACCAGGAATCAAAGAATCAATTTCTGGTCCATCCCCATCACCTTTAAAGTAAGAGCTTACTACATGGTTGGAGTTGTGTTTACTTGGCACAGAAGAGTCCTGTGCCAAGTCGATAGGAGAAATACTTTGTGACGTATCAAATGGGTTGCCGTAACTCTTGTCGAATACGCTTGAACTATGCAAGTGGGCAACAATCGCTTTACGCTCTTCTTTGTCTACCACCTGCATAACCCAAAGTACAAGAAACAGCGCCATTAGGGCGATCATGAAGTCAGCAAACGCGACTTTCCACGCGCCGCCATGAGACGACTCATCATGGCTGTATACTTTGGCACGTTTGAACACTACATGCTCTTGTTTTTGCATTATCCCTCCTGTTCAGCTAACCACTTCTCCATTTGGTTGAATGTTGGTTTGATGTCTAGCTGAATATGTTTACGACCAGCGTCAATGGCGAGCAATGTCGGCTTTTTCGCTACGTAGGCAACCAAGGTTGCACGAACGCACTCAAAAGCAGTCATATTACGTTTTACTCGCTGAGCCATGGCGTTACTTAGTGGATCTAAGCCACAGTAACAACCGAAAATACCAATGAATGTACCAACGAGAGCTGCCGCAACGTGATACCCAATCATAGCGATTGAGCCATCAATAGCTTGCATGGTGATAATGATGCCACCAACTGCTGCAAGAATACCGAAGCCAGGTAGTGCTTCTGCTGTACGCTGTAGTGAGCGTGAAGGTAAAAGCATTTCGTTCTGTATTGCTTCGATTTCTTGCTCTAGCAGTCCCTCTAATTCATGAGGCGACATCTGTCCCATTGCCATTAAACGTAAATTGTCAGTAATGAAAGAAATTAGGCGATGATCTTCGGCGATCGTCGGGTAAGCGAGGAACATAGAGCTTTGCTCCGGAGCCTCAATATGAGAATCCAGAAACTTGTATCCGCGGTTTCTCGCTGTCTCTAGCAAGTTGTTGAGTAGTGCCATTAATTCCATGTAGTACTCATGCTCTTCTGTTGGACCTTTAATGGTCGCTGGCACTTGGCGACGCATTTCTTTTAGTACATGAGGCGGATTACCGATGATCAAAGAACCAGCAGCGGCGCCAATAATGATAAGGAATTCGGCTGGCTGCCAGATAGCACCTAAGCTACCACCGGCCCACATATATCCACCGAAGACGCACACCAGGATAGTGAGCACTCCAAAAAACTTTTGCATCTTGTGACTCCTAAGAGGACATTAATTGGTTGAGTTGTTTCAGCGCTTGTTTGTGAAGCTGACATATACGAGGTGGTGTCAGATCCAATACCAGAGCTATTTCGTGTAAGTTGAGTTCATGTTGATAGAACAGAGTCAGGAGCAGTTGATCACGCTTAGGTAACTTACCCAAAGCACTGTCTAAACTACGACGAATATGTTCATGTTCCATGCCATCGTATTGTCCGCCAATGTAGCTATCACCGCTGCTCTCCATCAGTTGATCAAGGCTTTGCATCTCGCCTGCGAGAGCGGCATTTTGGCGGTTGTAATAATCTTGCTCATTCGTCCCTAAAGCCTGGATGATTTCGGCATCCGTTGGCATTCGACCTAACGTTCGAGTGAGATCTCGAGTCACGTCGTTGAGCTCGTGGGCTTGTTGACGAGTCTTACGTGAACGCCAATCTAGTCGGCGTAATTCGTCTAAAATAGCTCCCCGAACTCGACAAACGGCGAAAGCAGGAAAGTGAGGATCGTCAACATCGCCATATCGGCGTCCAGCCTCGACTAGAGCGATAAGGCCTATCTGCTGCATATCTTCAATACTACAGTGAGAAGTGGCATGAACGCGCAGCTGGTTAACTACGCGTTTTACCATGACCTGATGACGTTGTAGCAATGCGTTTTCATCAATTGGTCGTGACGGTGTTGTCACTTCCTCTTCTGTGGTGTAAGTGTCTTGTACATTCATGTCTAACATGGTTGTGCTCCGTTATTGCACAACATATTTAGTCAACAAAACATCGTCGATTTCTCGGACGATGTCTGTTTTAGCAAAAGCGAGTAGAAGCGTTTGCTTTACTTCGTCTTGCAGAATATCGATGGCACCCGCTTGCTGTAACTGATCAAACGTTTTGTCGCTAAACAGTTTTAATAGAGAGTTTTGTACCATAGGCATGTATTCATCGATCTCTTTGATACGCTCTGGACGGCGTGTCTCAATTGCCAGTTCTAGCATCACAAAGTGAGTCTGTTTCTTGCCTTTAACGGTCAAAACGACTTTGTCCAAAGGATGGAAGCTAGGACCTTTACTTGTCGGTTGTTCTGTGACCAAAAAAGACAGTGGAGAGTCTTCGATCAGTGAACCAGAGTCAGGTGACTCTTGAGCGTGTTTGTTTAAGTACCAGATTCCGCCCATAATTGTGACGGCCGAAACGAGGGCACTGGTGATGATCATGGCGATAAACAGGGCGATCATTTGTTGTTTGGTCATAACCTTTTTCCTCGAAGATTCACTAAGCTTGAGTGCTTAGCCAGTGTTCTGAATAGTTAGTTGTTGTCGTGGTTTGGAATGCACCAGATTCTCGTGCGGCGAAAATATTGGCGTCTTCTTCGTTTGCATGTGGGTCATTTCGACCTTGGTTTTGATCAGAGCCAACATTGACATCGACATGAACGAAGTTTTGCTCTTGTAACTCAGTACGCAATCGTTCCGAAACTTGCATTAAAGCTTCTCGTGTTGCTGCGGCATTGGCGTTGATGTGGACACTCAATCGGTCACCTTCAACACGTACAAGTAAATCCAGTTTCCCCAAGTCTGGTGGGTCTAGGCGGATTTTTGCTTCTTGTACATTTTGTTGAGCTTGGAGCGTCACGCGATCATGTAAAACTTGCATCATTTGCTCCCCCCACTTTCCGGCAGTGGTATCAACACGCACCGCTGCCCACTCAGAGCCTTGAGCTTGAACATGACTCGTCGCAACCGGTGAATGTGCAGGTTGTGTTGTAGGAGCTTGTGCTTGAAGTAGAGATGCGGTTGGTTGGCCTTGAACAGGTTGATTCAAAAGAGTTTGAAACTCAGCACCGGAGATAGGCAAACGCGAACTCGATGAAGTCGGCAGACTTTGCTTCACATCTTGTTTTGATGATGTGTTTAACATAGCGTTAGACGAATCTTGAGTAACAGACTTAACTTCGCTCGCAGTCATTAAAGATGACGCTTTTCCTAGTTTCTCAGCCTGCTTCTCTGCCATGGTAATCATACCCTGGGTTAAAGCTTGAGCTTGCGCTGCAAGATCAGTCGATTCTGTTAACCCTGGTGTACTGGTCAAGTTGGCATCCGGATCTGAAGCTGAGCGGTCATCTGTATCAAAACCATGACTTTGTACTTTGTTTGCGCTGTTCAAAGTAGAGGCCGTAAGGTGAAAACTCGGTACCGCTGACGCAGAGTTAAAGTCTTGCTCACTATTCTGCTTGTTCCCTGATTTAAAACCATGAGAAAAGCCGTGTACCGAGTTCGCTTGCTTGATGTGACCCTCATTGTTAGCTGGCGAATTACCCGAGTGCTGAGTTGAAGAAGGTATGATCATTGAGTTAGCTCCATGGTCATTGCTAATTGATAGGCCATAGCGCGTTCTTGATGGTCATTGACCATGTTCATCTCTTTTTTCAACTCGTTGGTCGACTTCTCTAATACTGCGAAGGCATTAGCGTGCACTGTTTTCGCTCGCTGGATTTCAGGGGCAAGCTTAGGATCTTTCAAAAAAGGCTTGTGACTGATCAAAAGCTCTCGCAACTGCAAGTCGTACCGCTTGAGCGCATGCCAATCGGCCGTTTTTGCGGCGAACTGGATGAGCTGAGATAAATGACGGAATCGCTCTGGCGATACTTTATGCTTGTTGTCCAAAATTCATCCAACCTTCACGAATGTTACCCATTACACGCTCAACGTTAACCAAGCGATTTGCATCGTTTTGCACGCTAGCGTAATAAAGTTCGACTTGGCAGAAGTCATACAGCTGGCGTAGGTTTTCCGCAATTTCACCGCCGTTTTCATCATCTAGAGCACTTGTTAGTCCAATCAAGATGTTCATGCATTTGTTGATTCCATTCCCTTTCTCGGCCAAACGATTTGCGGCTAGGTGGCCGCGAATACGTTCAACTTCATCGAGTAGGCCATCGATTAACATGATGACCAATTGGTGTGGATTTGCTGCTGCCGCTTGAGCGTCGAGATCGACTTGTTGGTACGAATCGTAACCAGAATCCATAAGCATGAATATTTCTCCTAAATTTGGAACCAAATGTCTTATTTTTGAGCTTTAAACATGGACATGGTTTGGTTCATTTGGGTCATAATTGAATTCATTTGAGTGAATTGTTTGAGATAGCGGTTGTACGACATTTCGTACTTACGCTCTAAATTGGTTTGTTTATCTTTGATTCGGTCTAAGCTTGACTGTATTGCGTCTTTACGCGTGCTAAAGGTACCTGATGAGAACTTCAAGAAAGGCTCTACCATTGCGTCAAGAGAATCTAGCAAAGCGTCATCCCCATTAAACAACGCCTCTAAGCCTGCGCTGTTTGTTTGTTGAGCTTCTTTGAACTTTTCTTGATCAACTTTCATTTTACCGTTGCGGTCTAGGCTCACGCCGATTTCGCTTAGGCGCATACCATTGTGTTCACCTCGGATTAACCCCGTTAACTGACTCTCAATAGAACGCAATGTCGAGTCGCTAGCGAGCACGCCGCGTTTCTGATCTTCACCGCCAATTTGGGTGTACTGATCGATAGTCGAAACAAGGGCATTGTAGGTTTCCACAAACTTATCTAGTTGTTCTTTAGTGCCTTCGCTATCAGCTCCGATTTTTAAACCGATTGGCGAATCTCCCGCGGCTTGCGGTTTAGATACGGTAATGTCAACACCGTCGATGACACCTTCAAAAGTATTACTTGCGTTGGTTAGTTTCAGGCCTGAGTCTTTTGCACCTAGCCACATAACCGCATCTTGCGGAGCGTTAATTTGCTTGAGGTTGGTGAAGGCGTCTTCAAACCACGCTTGGCCGGTACCTGTTGCAGATACGTTGATCTTATTTTCGACACCAGTCTCAGTGCTCGATAGCATAAAGTGTGTTTGACCATTCGAGCGAACTAGAGTGGCGTTAACGCCAGGGTTATCCGTGTGATTGTTAATCGCACTTGCTAAATCACTGATCGTTGCAGTGCCGTCACCATTAACATCAACGGAGGACAAGTCTAGAGTCATTGTTTCACCGTTGATGGTGAATTCTAAAGATCCAGTTGTTGGTACTTCTGTCGTCGCCTCAAGGTCTGCAGGCATTCCTGTAGATACTTGATGTGCTGTTGCCACTTTTTCTACAAAAATCTGATAGTTACCCGTTAGCGCTTTAGCATCCGCGTTTGCAGTAAAGTTACCTTCTTGAGAGAGTGTCGCACTGTTTTTGATGATGCTGTTTGTGCTGTTATTCATCTCTTTCATTGCAGTACGAAAATCACGTAGTGCGCTTTCAACTTTATTAAAAGCTGACAGTTGTGACTGGTACACATTAGCTTGCGCTTGGTAACGGTTTTTGAATGGGTTTGTGTCCAATTGTGCGAATTGGGTTGCCATTTTTACTGGGTCTAAAGAACTCATGAGGTGTGCTCCTCTCATCTCTTATTGGCTTGAATACTTTGAATGCTACGCCTTAGTTTAATTATCAGTGGCAAGATACGTGCCGTATATTAAATTCAATTAAAACAAAGGTTTAAAGCTATTTTGTTTTCTTGGGAGGAAGTGGTGTTTCCACCTTGTTTGTTCCGCCTTCCTCCATGGAAAAAGTAATTTCCTTATAAGAAAAGGCGACCTAAACAAAGAAAATATTTAATTGTATTGACGGTTCTAATTAGGAGAGATGTTTTAATTAGACGTTATATTCAGCCTTTACTTCAGCTTGATTCAGATAATTCTTACAGAGTACATTAATTACGTTTTGATATTATTTTTGATAGTGTGACGTGCAAGTGTTCTCACTAAAAATTAAATTTTTTACGTTTCAAAGAATGTCAGTTATGAATGAATTTGCGTTACGATTGATGAAGTGTGCTCGTGCATATGAAGAGTTCATTAACAAAAAACTATTAAGTAAACAGAGCATCAATTCTGATGAGATAGCTAGTATCTTAAAGGAAGCTAAGTTCAATTTTCCTGAACTTAGAGATAGTAAAATAGGAAGCAAATTAGAGACGATAGAATTAGAACTGTTTAATAAGGTTTTATTTAATATTATGTTGAAATTCGGATTCAGAGTGCCTGAATCTCACAAAGATAATACGAGCTCTATTTATATTCGTAGATAAAAATAAAGCCTTCCATAGGAAGGCTTTATAATTAAGACGATTTAAATTAAGCGCACTATTAACTAAGTAATTAGCGTAGTAGTGACATTGCCATGCTTGGAAGCTGGTTAGTTTGAGACAGAACAGTTGTACCTGCTTGCATCAACATTTGGTTCTTAGTCATGTTTGAAGACTCTACTGCAAAGTCTGTATCCATGATACGACCTTTAGATGCTGTAACGTTTTCTACCATGTTACCAAGGTTAGCCATAGTGTGCTCAAGACGGTTGATGTTCGCACCGAAGTCTGCACGAGAGCTACCAATTTTTTCTACTAGACCGTCAGCGCCGCTGATTTTGTCTAGTGCTGCTTTTGCTTTAGTCGCGTCATCGATACCATCTGTAATTGCTGCATCAGCAAGAATAGTAGTGATTTCACCGATACCTGCGCTTGCGCTTACAGTCAATGTTTCAGCAGAAGATGCACCGATTTGGAATGTTACGTCACCTGCACCGAAGCCGCCGCCTTTAAGAAGGTTTTGACCACCGAACTTAGTGTTGTCTACGATGTTGTTTAGTTCTGCAGTAAGCTGTGTGAACTCTTTGTTAAGAGACGCACGGTCTGTTGCACTGTTTGAACCGTTCAACGATTGTGTAGCAAGGTCGTTCATACGGTAAACGATGTTTGTCATTTCATCCATCGCACCTTCAGCAGTTTGCATCATAGAGATGCCGTCTTGTGCGTTACGCATTGCTACTGACATGCCGCGTGTTTGCGCTTCTAGACGGTTAGCAATTTGAAGACCAGCAGCGTCATCAGCAGCTGAGTTCACACGGTAGCCTGTGCTTAGACGTTCCATTGCTGTGTTTAGAAGTCCGCTTGTTGTGTTCATTGTGTTTTGAGTTACAAGCGAAGCGTAGTTAGTGTGCATTGATAAAGCCATCTTAGTCTCCTTAGTTAGTCACTATATCTTTCAGGCCTCGGGATATTCCCTTGTCACTAACTAGAGGCGGTCGGTCGGCTTTAATGATTAATTTGAAAATTAAAAAATTTCTAAAAAAGATAAAAATTGATGATTTTTAGTGATTTGTATTCCATGAAAACCGGGAAAATCATCATATAAGCCTAAATTTTTTAGTTAAGTTAAAGAAACTATTGCCCAATGATCTTGTGGTTATCCGTTATAAATAAAAAAACAGCACGAATAAATCGTGCTGTTTTAAATATAAATGGTTGAGTTTCAACTATTCCTCATCAAAAGACTGAAAGGAGAGAGAGGTTGGGATATCGCTGAAATAACCAAAATAATAACTGGCACCCAATAAACGATAACGGTTAAGTTCCGTTTGACTCGCTACACGTCCGGCAACCCAAGTATATTTATGCTTTCTTAAGAACTTAGCAATAGGTAGGAAAGCGTGTCTTTCTTCTTTATCCTCTAGTGTGACTGACAATTTGATCATATCGGGACTAAAGTCTGCGACGCGTTCGAAGTTCACTTGCGATGTCGCGACTTCAAACCAAAGTGAATATGCATTCTCTTTTAACTTTTTGGTGAGTGTGGCGACTTTATCACGATCACATAACGTTTCATCAGCTTGAAGAGAAGGAATCACATGTTGAAAAGCAGAAGAGTGGAACTGAATAGTCTGTTCGAGAAAATAAACCCCAGGCTCCCACAGTAATGCATCCACGCGAATCGGCACGACAACATTACTAATCAAGTCGTGATGAAAGGCTTCTAACTGAAATTGTGTTTGTCTTAGTGCAAGGTAAAGACTGAACAAATCCAGGCAGTACTGCATTTGTTCAGAGAGTTTGAATTGATAGACACTTTGTTCTCCACGCATACCAAATCTCAACGTCAGGTGTTGGAATTCTACTTCCCCTGATTGAGCTTCCCTAATTGCTTGGCATGCGTGTTGGACATCATTGTGTTTTAAAGCATCAAAGACTAATTGATCGTCATCCGTGACGATATGTTGTACTGCGAGACCAACCAAATGTTCGTACATCGCATGTGTTGAAATAAGATTAACCAAGGTTTCCTACCACATTGATTTGTTTGTTTTCTGGGATTTCGTTGTAAGACAATACTGCCAGCCCTTGTGTAAATGTACGAGCGTAACGCGCTAGAAGAGGGCGCAGCTGTGGCATAACGAGAAGGATCGGAGGTAGCCCCTGTTGCTTAAGCTGTTGTCTGATCAATGGCAAGTTTTGTTGGAACTGACCAAGAATGTTTGGCTCAATTGGGAAGCTATCTAGTGTTACCGTACCAGAAGATTGTGCTTGTTGCAGTGAAGTTAGTAGCATTTGTTCTAGCTCATCAGACAGTGCGTAGACATTTAACTCGTTCTTTTGTCCTGCAATTAAGTTAACAAGCGTACGCTTTAGTGCACAGCGCACATCAGATGCAAGTAGGATCGGGTCCTTTGTATTTTCCGCGGACTCCAACATTGTGTTGGCAATCGTGCGAATATCTTTTAGCGGCACTTGGTCCAATAAAAGCTGACGATATACTTTCAGCTGCTGCGCTGGATTAAGTGCTGCTGCTAATGCTTCTGCTAGTTTCGGGGCTTGTTGTGTCAAACGCTGGGTTATTGCTTCCACATCGTCGTGCGTAAACAATTCTGCAAGGTTTGTCTTCATGATTTTACTAATATGAGTGGCAATAACAGTGCCATCATCGACAACTTGGTAACCCATATTAAGTGCTTTTGCTTTATCTTGATGCTCAATCCACACAGCTGGCAACTGATAAGCAGGATCGCTACCCAAAATGCCATCTACCTCACCGTAAGTTTCGCCAACCGCTATCGCCATTAAACGCTCTGGTTCAATAAAACCTTGCTCAATGACTTCGCCATTTAGAGAAATTGTGTATTGGTTTGGCTTGAGGCTTAGGTTGTCACGAATACGAACTTCAGGTAATAAAAAGCCAACTTGTTCAGAAAGGTTTCGACGCACACCGCGGATACGTTGTGATAAAGGAGCCCCTTGTTCTTTGTTGACTAGATGGACGAGTCGGTAACCAAGCGCAAGTGATAATGTTTGGACGTGAGGAATATCATCCCATGTCAGCGGTGTATCATCGTCTTGCATCGCTTGTGAAAGTGCTTCGACCTCTTCAATCTGGGAGTCTTGCACTGGCTTCTTGGTTTGACGCCACCCTGCGAACGCTAATGCGCCAGCAAACGCAAAAAAGGCTAGGTGTGGCATACCCGGTACCATACCGATTACCGCCATAATACCTGCGACAGTAAATAGCGTTGCAGGAGTTGCCAGTAATTGCTTTTGCATGGTTTCCGACATGCCATTATCGCTATCATTAATTCGCGTAACGATAATCGCGGCAGCCGTTGCCAATAGTAGTGAAGGAATTTGAGCAACTAGACCATCACCGATTGTGAGTAGGGCATAAGTTTTAAAGGCGTCAGACGCAGCGAGTCCATGCTCGAAGACACCAATACTAATACCACCAATGATATTGATAAACAGAATCAACAAACCTGCGATGGCATCGCCACGCACAAACTTTGATGCACCATCCATCGAACCATGAAAATCGGCTTCGTTGGCGACTTCTTTACGGCGTAAGCGAGCCGTTTCCTGATCGATAAGGCCAGCGTTTAAGTCGGCATCAATTGCCATTTGTTTGCCTGGTAAAGCATCCAACGTAAAGCGGGCTGAAACCTCAGAAATACGTTCACCACCTTTGGTGATTACGACGAAGTTGATGATCATCAAGATGACGAACACCACCATACCAACGACGTAGTTACCGCCAATGACGACTTCACCGAATGCTTGAATGACCTTACCCGCTGCGTCACCACCATTATGTCCTTCTAGGAGTACAATTCGCGTAGAAGCCACGTTCAATGTGAGACGTAATAATGTTGCGACCAGCAAAATAGTTGGAAAAACAGAGAAATCTAATGGTCGCTTTGCGGTTGTGCTGACCAGCAATACTAGGATTGCTAAGACGATATTAAAGGTAAACAGCGCATCCAGTAGCAGAGGAGGCAAAGGAAGAATCACCATTGCTAATATCATTAGCAAGACGATTGGAATGCCAACGTAGCCTTTGGTTGATGTTTGAAGTTGTTTTAACCGGTTAAGCATACTTTCGTGTCCTTGGATAAACGCGGGTTAATCAGTGCTGCAAATGTTTTGGAATCGAAAAATGAGGTAAAGGAATTGGCTCTTTTCCCTCACCTTTACGAAAGGCTTTCAATTGCAAAACGTAAGTAAGAATATGTGCCACTGCGATGTACAGTTGGCTTGGGATTGCTTGTTCAATCGCCGTCGTGTGATAAATCGAACGGGTAAGTGGCGGGGAGTTAATGATTTCCACTTTGTTTTCTCGGGCGATACGTTGAATGTGCATAGCAGTTTCGTCTACGCCTTTTGCGACGACAAAGGGCGCGTCAGAAAGCGAAGGCTCGTATTTCAGTGCGACTGCGTAGTGCGTTGGGTTTGTGATGATCACGTCAGCCGTCGGCACCATTTTATCGATCTTACGGCGCGCAAACTGTTGCTGTATTTGACGAATACGTTGCTTTACTTCCGGACGACCTTCATTATTTTTAAATTCCTCTTTCAATTCTTGTTTCGTCATGCGGAGTTCTTTTAGGTGTTCCCAACGCTGATAAGGAATGTCGATAACCCCAAATAACAACAAGGCGAAGCCCATTAAGAGTAAGCCTTCAAACAGAATTGACATTACTAGAGAAAAACCTTGGCTTAGTGGGAGGTTTTGCATACCAAGTAATGGCTGTAAGTGGTTGTCTAAATAGCCATATAAGATGCCGAAGATGACGGCTACTTTGAACGTCGACTTTAAGAGCTCAACCACTGAGCGGGTCGAAAAAATGCGCTTTATCCCGCTCAAAGGATTAATTTTGCTCAGCTTTGGCATCACGTTCGCTGGACGGAACATCCAGCCGCCTAGCACAAGGCTACTACCACAGGTCACGATAATAATGACGGTAAACAATGGTAATAGCATGTCGATGATGACCGCTAAACTTTGTCCCAATTGCTCGACAAGTTGTTTAGGATTTTCTAGGTCGGCTCGCGTCAGCATCATGTTGTAGCGAAAGATCCCCGACATGCTTTCCCAAATACTATTAAGCTGAGAGTAAAAGTAGAGCGCCACCGCTAGAAATATAACCGCAGTAGTAAACTCTTTCGCGCGAGGAATTTGTCCTTCCTGGCGGGCTTTCTTTACCTTCTGCGGTGAGGCTTTTTCAGTTTTGTCTTGAGAAGATTGATCGCTCATGCTCCCCCCAACATAAAGTTACTCAAGTGTCTAATGGTGTCGTGAACGAGCGCCGTGTAGCGACCAGGAACACCAGAAACTGAGATTAATACGCTGAATAGACCCAGCAGCATCGTCATAGGAAAACCTAACGCATAGACATTAAGTGATGGTGCGGCTCGGTTCATTACACCAAAACTGATGTTGGCTAGAAGCATGGAAACAATAGCGGGCAAAGCCAAAGCTAGTGAAGAGGCAAACATCCAACCGAAAATATTGACAACACCTTGCAGAGAAAGCGATGTGATACCAGATCCGACTGGCCAAACAACAAAGCTTTGAATCACGATATCTATGACGAGTAAGTGTCCTTCTAGCGCGAGAAACAATAAGGTTGAGAAAATCAGAAATATGCGTCCCAAAATGGCGACAGAAAGCCCGTTAATAGGATCATTCATCATCGCCATACCTAAGCCCATTTGCAGAGAAATCACCTGGCCAAGCATGGTGAAAACGTTAAAGAGCATGTGCAAAATTAACCCAAACATTACTCCCCAAATAGCTTGCTCAAAAGCAAGGAACAGGGAAGTCATAGAGAATAACTCGACTTGTGGCATGGGTGGCATTAACGGTCCAGTAATGACAACGATCGAGAGGGCCAGTAAAGTACGAACCCAAACAGGAATAATCGCATCACCAAAGAAAGGCATTGAAATAAATACGGCTCCCACACGAAAAAACGGCCACCAGAGTTGACCGAGTATCGCCGAGAGCTCTGCAAATGTGATGGCCATTAGCCAATCATCCCTGGTATGTTGTGGAACAAGAAATCAAACAGTTCCATGATCTTACGTAGCATCCAGTGACCTGCAAAAATCACCATTAATAAGGTAACGAGCAAACGTGGCAAAAAGCTGAGTGTTTGCTCGTTGATTTGTGTGGCAGCCTGAAATACGGCGATACACAAACCGACAATTAAGCCTGGAACAACCAATACGGCAACCATCAAAATGATCAGCCATACTGCATCGGAAAATAACGTTACGGTTAGTTCTGGGGTCATAACTGCTCCTAGTTAACCGAAGCTGGCAGATAAGGTGCCAACTGTCATTGCCCAACCATCCACGAGTACAAATACCACCAACTTAAAGGGAAGTGAGACAATTAAAGGTGATAGCATCATCATACCCATTGCCATCAGGACACTGGCGACAACCAAGTCGATGACCAAAAACGGGATGAAAAGCATAAAACCAATTTGGAAGGCGGTTTTCAGTTCACTAATGACAAATGCAGGCAAGACAACGGCAAATGAAATATCCTCAACGTTTTGGTCGAGAGGCTCATTGGCAATACGTAACATTTGTTCAAGGGAGCTTTGGTGCGTCTGTGCCAACATGAACTCTCTCACTGGTTTCTCTGCAACAGAAAAAGCCTGTATTAGCGTGATTTCGCCGTTGTCGTATGGCTGAAACGCATTTTCATAAATATCGCTCCAGACAGGGCGCATAATCAGTAACGTCAATGCGAGAGCGATCCCGACCAACACTCTGTTAGGTGGGCTTTGTTGAAGACCAAGAGCTTGGCGCAAAATCGCAAGGACAACGACAATTCGAGTAAAGCTCGTCGCCATCAAAATAAATGCTGGAAGAAAACTGAGCGCCGTCATCAACAACAGAATTTGCAGTTTAACGCTGTATTCTTGTTGTGTGTCGCCATCAGAAACGGACAAGATAGTTAAGCCGTTGTCAGCCGCCATTGTTGGGAAAGCAAACAAAAGTGACACCAATACCAAAAGAGGTAACCAACGGTGCCAAGCGCTCAGATTTTTCATTGTGATGCCTACCTAAGATTATTGACCAACGCCACTCAATGCAGAGTCATGTACATCGATCAGACGAAGTCCATACTTATCATTGACAACGACAACTTCAGCGTGGCCCATAAGAGAACCGTTTACTTTCACGTCTAAAGGCTCGCCATTGAGCTTTTCCAACTCGATAACCGTGCCTTCACCCGCTTTCATTAAGTCCCCAAGTGGGATCTCCTTACTCGCAACTTCCAGCGTGACTGTGACAGGAATGCTTTTGAAAAAGCTAAGGTCACGTTCCGCAGTGGCTGGTTCTTGTTGGAGCGTATCTTCGGCTTCAAAGTCTTCTAATTGAAAATCATCAAAGTTCAGTTCTTCTGCGTCGAATGCATTAGTTTCTAGCGCTTCGCTCATCGCTGCGGTTCCTTATCAGGGTTAAAGATCAAAACAAGTTGGCCGTCTTGCTCGGCAATACGACCTGTAAATAGAGATTGGTTGCCAATGCTTACTGGAACCGTGTTAAGAAGCTCAATAGGTAAAATATCGTTGGGTTGTAAGCCAACCACATCACTTAAAGGCATCTTCTTTTTACTTAGAACAACGTTCAGTCGAACGGGGGTCGTCTCTAAAGAACGACAGAAAGGTTGAAACAAATCGGTATCAGGCTGCAGTTCAAGCTGCTCGATTAGCGTTTGAATAAGATGACCATCTAGCTTGAGATGAATTGAGCCTTGATGATCGTCAAACGCAATGTTTAATTGAACGTTAATGCCAATACCTCTAGGGGTCTCATACTCACCCGTGTCCCACATTTCACCAGGAGCAAGCCAACCGATGATGATTCGACTGATGCGCTCTTGTAAACGTAAGTCACTGGCCGTCAGAGTAGCGGCTGAACGCTCTGCACTTGCACCATAAAATCTATCAGCCAACTTTATTAGCGTGTGGGGGTTACCATGGATGAATACCATGCCGCCTTCCTGATGTTGATAGGTCGACGTTTGCTCTTTGTCCATCTCAACCGATGTAAAGCGGTGCAAGTCTACTGAGGTTAAGCTAGCTTCCACTTTTCCTGTGCTGAGCCAATTTTGTAATTCAGTCGTAAGGTTTGAGCAAGATTCTGAAATTAAATTATCGAGCTTCTCACGAATGATATGAATAGGTTTGCCTAATAATTCTACATCAAGTAGTTGACTATCAGAAATAGGCTCGCTAACTCTATTTTCCATTTATATTTTACCGTGCGTTAACAATCGAAAGTGTTTTAACTTAATGGCGTGTAGTCTACACAGAAATTTTAATGATCTTTTAGCTCCAAACTCTAAGATTGTGACTTTAGTTCACATGTTGCTTTGTTCATATAGTCATAATCTTTTAATGAAATTTAAAAAGAGTTAGTTTTCTTTATAAATCGCTTAATAAATAAAATAACAATGTTGAGCGTTTTAGTTGTTATAGATTTTTTAAATTGCCTTTATGGCGTAACAACAACTTCAAATAAATAAATTATAAGATACTGTTTTTTATGCTTAAAGCTTCCATTGGAGGCTAAGCGTGCTCTCTTGAGCGTTTTGTAACCAATTTTAATATTCAGAATAGGTAATTAAAATGATTAGCTATGCCAGTTCTCTCGGCTTGGTGGCATATTTAATTAAACGGTTTAAGTCATGGGAATGTAAGATATACATGAATCATGTCCGTTTGATAATTTGTAACACAATTATTGTTATCAGTTTTATTTTTTCAAAAGTGTCATATTCAGAAGAAGTCTTAACAATCCCTATGGACCTCTCTAAATGGACATATGAGGGAAATAAATTCAAATGCAACTTGTTGCAATCAAATAATGACTATGGGAAGTTTTATTTCCTAGCGGAACCTAATAATAAATTCTATTTTATTTCCGATATAGAATATGAAAACAATAAATGGAAAACGATTGCTTTAACAACTCAAAATGCTCCTTGGAGTGATGAGCTTTATAGAAAAGAATTTGGCTCCCTTGAATTTACCAAGCCGTCTCAGCGTTTCATCTTTAATAAAGGCGCTGAAGAATTCATGGATTCAATTGCTTCGGGTAGTTGGGTGACGCTGTCACTTAAAGGAAGTAATGCTTCCTCTGTTTCAGAGATTGTGATTCCTACTCTTCAAATTCAAAACGCATTGAAATCGTTTAATGCGTGTCGCGCGCGATTGCCTAAATTGTCTTTTTCAGAGGCAAGGGATATGGCGCTCTCATTTGAGTTTGGTCAGAAGACGTTAAGTCGTGGACAGAAAGCAACACTAGAAGCGCTGTATAGCTATGTATCTGTGGATGATCGAGTGACCAAAATCCTCATCGACGGTCACACCGATAACGTTGGTTCAAGTTTAACGAACCTTTCTGTGTCACGTACTCGAGCAGAGCAAGTCACCAATGCTTTGATTGAGCTTGGGGTCGACGAGTCGATGATCGAAACACGAGCTCATGGTTCACGTTACCCAATTGCCAGCAATAACTCGGTTAATGGCCAAGCAAAAAACCGACGTGTCACCCTACGTTTAGTGAGGGACAACGAGTATACGGCTGCGAAACACTACCCAGATCTACAATCACAAAATCAACAAACGAAAGTTAAGGTTCAATGATGACGAAAACGAAAATTTTGTTGGTTGAGCCAAATGAAGCTCTTGCTCAACCAGTATTGGATGTGTTGCAAAATGCAGGTTACACCGCGAAACACACTCGTACTGGTCGAGGCGCTTTGCTTGAAGAGCGAGCAGAAATCACTTTAGTGAGCTCTACGCTGCCGGATATGTGTGTTCGTGAGTTTGTCGCGTGTCACCAAAAGCAGCGAAATTCGGGTGTTGTTATTGCGATTGTCGACCAAGAGCAAGGCATCTTGGCTGCTGAGACGATGAAAGCGGGCGCTACTGATTATCTATTACGCCCATTTGAATCTAATCAGTTGGTTAATCTGCTTAAACGTGTTGAAGCGTTAGGTAAGCCAATGGCCAACATTGTTGCGGAGTCTTGGAGAAGCAAACAAGTTCTGCAATTGGCGCATCGTGCAGCATGTACTAACGCGAGTGTGCTTATTACAGGTGAATCGGGAACGGGTAAAGAAGTGCTGGCGCGATATGTGCATGAGCACTCTCCGCGTATCAATGGTCCATTTGTGGCGGTTAACTGTGCCGCCATTCCAGAGTCAATGTTAGAGGCTGTGCTATTCGGTCATGTAAAAGGCGCGTTCACCGGAGCGACAAATTCTCAAAGCGGTAAGTTTGAAGAAGCAAATGGCGGGACGATTCTGCTTGACGAGATTGGTGAAATGTCACCTGCGGTTCAAGCGAAATTGTTACGCGTCCTTCAAGAGCGTGAAGTAGAACGTGTTGGTAGCCATAAAGCCGTTCAGCTCGATATTCGTGTTATTGCGGCAACCAACAAAGACTTACGTGAGGAAGTTCAAAAAGGCACGTTCCGTGAAGATCTTTATTATCGATTAGATGTGCTGCCTCTGCACTGGCCGCCTTTGCGTGAAAGAAAAGAGGACATTCTACCAATTAGCCAATTCTTTATTGAAAAGTATCAAGATAGCAGCCGCTGTCACCTATCCCAAGATGCGATTAGTGCGCTGAGTCAGTATCACTGGCCGGGCAATATTCGTGAGTTGGAAAATGTCATTCAACGCGCTTTGGTCATGCGTCATGGTGATTACATTACAGCCCATGACCTGATGCTGCCTATTGAGCTTGTCGCGTCAGTTCCTACAGCAGAGCCAACTGCAAGTTTTGGTCATGTAGAAGCGAAGAAGCAAGCTGAATATCAGTTTATTTTGGAAAAGTTACGTCAGTTTGGTGGAAACCGAACGAAAACCGCAAACGCGCTTGGAGTCTCTACTCGAGCGCTACGCTACAAGCTCGCAGCAATGCGAGAACATGGTATTGATTTACAGTCGGCACTAGGCTCGGCTGCCTAATAGGAGAAAAAATAGATGGCAAGTCAACCTACTCATGCGGTCTCGGCAGAGCAACTTATGTTGTCAAAAATGCAGGCGATGCAGGCACAAGTGCAGCCGCCAGAGTTTATCGTGAGTGCAAATCCTTTAGATCAACAATCACTAAACGCACCTTTATCGTTCTCACAAGCGATGACAAATGTGTTGGATACAGTGAATCAACATCAATCAGTGGCTAGTCAAAAAATGACGGCCGTAGAAACAGGAAAAAGTGATGACCTAGTTGGTGCAATGGTCGCGAGCCAAAAAGCCAGCTTGTCCTTTAATGCTTTGATGCAAGTGCGCAACAAAGTCGTGACCTCATTTGAAGATATTATGAAGATGCCGGTGTAATTCATGTCAGAACTAACCCCCCAAGTCGCCGGAAACACAGCTATGGCTACCGGCACAGCACAGACATTTTCTACTGCCAACGGCATGGACGATGTGACAACGAAGCTGAAGCAAATCTGGTCTAGCAGTCAGAGAAACTTAGTGCTATCTGCGGTGTTAGCTGCGATTGTTGCAGCGATTATTGTGGTTGCACTATGGAGTTCCTCGCAGAGCTTTCGTCCGCTCTATAGCCAGCAAGAGCGTTTTGATATCGGCGAAATTGTGTCGGTATTAGAAAGCGAAGGCGTAAGCTACCGCATGCAAGAGCAAAATGGACAAGTTCTTGTACCAGAAGGTGAGGTTGCGAAGGTGCGCATGTTGCTTGCATCAAAAGGTGTTAAAGCTAAGCTGCCGACAGGTTTGGATTCGCTCAAGGAAGATAGCTCTCTTGGTACGAGCCAATTTATGGAAACAGCGCGTTATCGTCATGGTTTAGAAGGTGAGTTAGTACGTACTATCATGTCTTTGAACTCAGTAGCGAACGCGCGTGTTCATTTAGCAATACCTCGTCAAACTCTATTCGTCCGCCAAAACAGTGAGAATCCTTCAGCATCTGTCATGCTTGAGCTCAAACCTGGTGAAGACTTAAAGCCTGAACAAGTTGAAGCGATCATTAACCTAGTGGTCGGCAGTGTCACGGCAATGAAGCCAGAATTTGTTTCTGTCATTGACCAGTATGGCCGTCTTCTTAGTGCGGATGTCGCTTCTGCGGAAGCTGGTAAAGTAAATGCGAAATATCTTGAATACCAGAAGAGTGTTGAAAAACAGATCATCCAACGCGCAGCAGATATGCTTACGCCGATTGTGGGGCCGAGTAACTTCCGAGTACAAGTCGCTGCCGATCTGGACTTTAGCCAAGTTGAAGAAACACAAGAAATTTTGGATAACGCACCGGTTGTGCGTAATGAGCACACCATTCATAACAACTCGGTTGATCAAATTGCGTTGGGTGTTCCTGGTTCTCTAAGTAACCAACCGCCAGTGACAGGATCTGGTGAAGTGGAAACGAACGATAGCCAAAACACGAATGCGCGATCTGAAGTGAATCGTCAATATGCTGTAGGGAGCAGTGTTCGTCGTACTCAATACCAACAAGGCCAAATAGAAAAGCTTAGTGTATCGGTTCTGTTGAACTCCAAAGCTTCGCCAGATGGTGTGGCGTGGAGTGAAGCCGATAAAGAGCAAATCTCAAACATGATCATGGATGCTGTTGGTATCTCTGCCACACGTGGTGACAGCTTAAGTTTAATGAGTTTCAACTTCACCCCAATTGAAATTGATGCTCCTCCTGCACTGCCGTGGTGGCAAGACCCTACAGTACAGCAGCCAATACGCTACGTTATTGGTGGCTTGTTAGGCTTGGCGATGATCTTCTTCGTACTGCGTCCATTAATCATGCACCTAACTGGCGTTGATAAACCTGTGCCTGAGCTAAATTTTGCTGAGCCTCAGGAAGAACCTGACTACGAAAACTTGCAAACGCGTGAAGAGCGCGAGCATGAAGAAGTACTTGATCGCCGCCTATCTGAAAAAGGCATCTCAGCCTCTTCAGGTTTAGATGTAAACAGCGACATGCTACCACCAGCAGGTTCGCCATTAGAAATTCAATTGAAACACCTACAGCTTATTGCTAATGAAGAGCCAGAGCGCGTAGCCGAAATACTGAAACAATGGGTAAACATCAATGAACACAGTTCTATCAAAGCAGACGCTTAGTTATGTTGAACAAACCGCGCTCGTGCTATTAGGCATGGGCGAGGATGCCGCAGCGAAGGTTTTGCAACACTTTAGCCGTGATGAAACCCAGCGTGTGACTCGTGCAATGGCGAAGTTAAATGGCATTAAGAGCGATTCTGCTCGTGGTGTTATTCAAACTTTCTTTGAAGATTTCCGTGAGCACAGCGGTATTCGAGGAGCCTCTAAGGAATACCTATCTAATACATTGCGCAAAGCGTTGGGTAACGATTTGGCAAAAGGGTTATTAAATACCTTATATGGCGATGAAATTCGCAACAATATGCAGCGCTTACAGTGGGTGGAAGCAGAAACTCTCGCTCGTTTCATTGTGAATGAGCACCCACAAATGCAAGCAATTTTTCTAGCGTATTTGCCAGCGGACAGCTCTTCAGCGGTATTGAAGCACTTGCCACAAGATTACCATGACGAAATATTGTTCCGTATTGCTCAATTGCAAGATATCGATCATCAAGTTGCCGTTGATTTGCATGAACTCGTTGAGCGTTGCATCGAAAAAGTATCCGCAAGTCAAAGCACGCCGTTATCAGGTGTTAAGCAAGCAGCAGATATCATTAACCGCTTTGAAGGTGACCGTGGTTCATTGATGGAAATGCTGAAGTTGCATGATGAAGATGTTGTTAATGCAATCGAAGAAAACATGTTCGACTTTATGGTTCTTGGCCGACAACGCGAAGAAACTATGGACATGTTGGTGCAGCAAATCCCGCTAGAGTTGTGGGCAGTTGCGCTAAAAGGTTCCGATATTACCTTACAACAAGCTATTAAGCGTTCAATGCCGCAACGTATGGTGAAAGCGCTAGAAGATGACATGGACGCACGCGGCGCTGTTGCGTTAAGTCGAGTTCAAAAAGCACGTCAAGACATCATGCAAATGGTACGTGAGCTGGATGAATCTGGTGAAGTTCAGCTGCTTCTCTATGAAGAGCCAACGGTGGAGTAAGGTCATGCTAGAGACAAAATCAAGTACTATGCGATTGCCTCCGAGCGGGTATCGTTTACACCGTTTTCCGCCTTTAGCGCAACCTAAGACTATCGAAGACGAATTCGGGCTAGATAACCAAGGCTGGCAAGAACCTCAAATAGATATCCAACAGCAACTTGAAGAAGGTTTTCAACAAGGTTTGCAACAAGGACATGAGGAAGGCTTACGCCAAGGTATCGAACAGGGCAAGCAACAAGGTCTGTTGGAAGGCCAAAAAGAAGGTTTCCAAAAAGGCTTTGTTTCCGGTGAGCAGTCTGGAAAGCAAGGCTTTTTGGAGGCGGCGAAGCCTGTCAATGAACTTTTTCACGCCCTTTCTCGTTGGCAAGATGAAAAAGAACAGCAACAACGCCATATGATTTGTGAACTGGTACAAAAGGTAGCTCAGCAAGTGATTCGTGCCGAGCTCACTTTAATGCCTCAGCAGATCCTAGCTTTGGTGGACGAGACATTGTCTGCCATGCCTGGTAAAGCGGAAACAGTAACTGTGCATTTAAATCCGCAAGATTTAGAGCGCATTACTCACATCAATGCTGATTTGCCGCAATCTTGGAAACTGGTCCCTAATACGGAGCTTCCTATTGGTGGCTGTCAGTTAGTGACTGATGACGCAGAAGCGGATGCGAGCTGCGACTCTCGTTTGGAAGCCTGTATGGACAATGTAAAGCAACACCTTTTGGATGAAGTCAGTATTCCACAGGTAGAGTCTGAGCATGAGTAATACCCTAAGCCATGAACTATTAAGTGAGCGTTTGAGCGAAGCCTTGGCTTCGCTCGATTCAATCCCTGTTGCTCGCGTAACAGGGCGATTGATAAAAGTAAACGGCTTAATGTTACAAGCCGTAGGGTGTCGGTTTAAGCTTGAGCAGCGTTGTCTCGTAGAAACCGCGGAAGGCGATATGATCGAAGCGCAAGTTGTGGGCTTTGAACACACTATTGCTTACCTCATGCCTATCCGCCGTTTAGGCGGTCTGTTTGCAGGTGCAAAAGTCATCCCTCTTGATGGTGACAGTACCGTGCAGCTAAGCTCTCAGTGGTTAGGACGCGTACTGAATGGTTTAGGTGAGCCGTTAGATGACGGGGCACCGCTTAAGGGGGGAGAGCGAGTTTCACTTGAACCAAAACCGATTAACCCACTGAAGCGACGCCCAGTTGATACACCACTCAACGTAGGCGTGCGTGCGATTAATGGACTATTGACGGTAGGCAAAGGCCAACGTATTGGTTTGATGGCTGGCAGTGGCGTCGGTAAAAGTGTGTTAATGGGGATGATCACCAAAAACACGGAGGCCGATGTAATTGTGGTCGGGCTTATCGGTGAGCGAGGCAGAGAAGTACGTGAGTTTATCGAGAGAAACTTAACCCCAGAAGCGCGCAAGAAAGCGATCATTATCGCGGCTCCTGCTGATGAATCCCCGCTAATGAGGTTAAGAGCGACACTACTTTGTCATCGCGTTTCAGAGTATTTCCGAGACCAAGGCAAAGACGTTCTACTTCTGATGGACTCTCTAACCCGATACGCCATGGCACAGCGCGAAATCGCTCTTTCGCTCGGTGAGCCTCCAGCTTCTCGTGGTTATCCGCCCTCAGTCTTCAGCGTGTTACCTCAACTCCTAGAGCGAGCGGGTAACAGTGAAAATCAACATGGTAGCTTAACGGCAATTTATACCGTATTGGCAGAAGGGGACGACCAACAAGATCCTGTCGTGGATTCCGCGCGCGCCATCTTAGATGGGCATGTCGTTTTATCGCGTCAACTGGCTGAGCAAGGGCATTATCCCGCGATAGATATCAACGCGTCTATTAGCCGTTGTATGAATACTTGTACGCAGGACGCACACAGCACGATTGCGAATAACTTCCGTCAAATGTACTCCAACTACCTTCAGGTTAAAGAGTTACTGCCATTAGGGGGTTATCAACCAGGACAAGATCCTGAGTTAGATCAATCTGTTGCTATGTATCCAAATTTGCGTGCATATCTACAACAAGCTGCCAACGAGTCTGTAGATTACCCAACCAGTTTGACCGAGCTCGCGCAGCTTTTTCAAAGTGCTTAATCAAATGGGAGTGACAAGGCTGAAATGAAATCCAAGTTAAAAGCCGTAGGCAAGTTACAGCAAATGGAAGAAAAACAGCGTGACCGTGTGGGTCAACAACTTGATGCCATGCGTCAGCGTCACTCCCATCTTTCAATGCAATTGGAACAGTTGTCGGCGTTGAAAGGCCACGCTGGACAATCAACCCGAACCGGCCCGACGCTGACGAGCGCGGCTTTGATGAACTTTAATCGTGTTGACCAAATGCTACAAAGAATGCTTCGTCACCACGAGCAAGAGCAAGCCGTTATGCAAGCGGAATGTGCATCTGTACAGAAAACGCTAGAACACAAGCACGCACGCGTTCAAGGGTTAGAAAAAGTGCTTGAACGTTGGCGTACTAAGCAGAACTATGAAAAAGCGAAAAAAGAGCAAAAGATGATTGAAGACATCATTAACTCTCGCGTTAAGCGCAAGATATTATGATGTCTTGTTGACGCTACTAGGAGCGCGAATAATTTCTGCGGTGTCTTAGCCAACCAAACCAGCCTCCAAGCATGATCAACCCTGATCCGAGAGCACCGCCGCCACTGCTGCCGTTGTTACCAAAGCCAGATGTGTTGGTATCGACAGGCTCAAAGCCAGAGTCCCCTTCGCTATGATAATCTTCCGAACTTGCTAAGAGGGCGTTATAACTGGTTTTTACACCTGAGCTGGTTTGGGTCTCAATCCATGTTGCATAGTTCAAAATCTCGGTAAACACACTTGGAATCGCAGCGGATTCGCAAACTGAAGAACCGTAGCTCACAATGCCAATTTGCTGATACATGCCATTATTGTCTTGATAGGTGAGAGGACCGCCTGAGTCACCACGACAGATGCCAGTGTAGCTTCGTTCAGGAAATCCATTCGCACATAAACTTTCCTGAGCGTTAAACCCTGTTACCAACGAAGCGCATTGGGTGTCGGTAAGGGGTTTTACTTCTGCCCAGCGTAAATAGTTAGGGGAGCTTTCATCATTGGTTGAGGTCTGACCTAAACCGAATATCTGATAAACTGACTTGCTGCTGTAGTCTCCAAAGTCTTGCGGTAAAGTGATGGATTGGACGTTATCGGTGATAGGTCTAGTCAATTCAAGGACAGCGATGTCATTAATCCATAAATCGCTAGGCACATAATCAGGATGAATCGTGATAGAGCGAACATCTTTGAATTCTTCAACAAACACGTCATTCATCGTAGGGTTTTTGACTAGCACTCGTAGATCGTTGATTGTCCAGCCATCAGTAAAAACGCTTGGTTCTACGCAGTGGGCCGCAGTTAAAATGAAGCGGTCGTTTACAATGGTTCCCCCACAAATATTGGCAAACTGATTAGCGCCAGTTTTATGTAGAATAAGACGTGCAAAAAAAGGAAGTTGGTTTTGGGTAGCCTGCTGACCCCCAATAATTGCCGTAGAGATCCCTTGTTCTGAAAGGCGGTTATCATTTTCTACTTCAGCGGTCGTACTCAAAGATACTGCAAAACAGAGTGCGCTTAGCCATATTTGATACTGCTTCATAAACCATCCTTGGATGAAAAGTGCTCTTCTAACTTTATACTAGTTTTTCAGTGAATGTGCTTAACAAAAGTTTCTAATAGTTGAATGATTGTTGTAGCCAAGATCGCAACAGATGAAACGATTCAAGCTTTAGCTTGTGTGGCGGGCATACAAAGTAAAGCTGTTGATGAGGATTAATGACGGGTTCACCCAGCTCGATTAGCTGACCATATTTGATGTCATCCTTCACAAACAAGCGATGAGTGACCAATAACCCCAAACGACGAGTTGTGGCCTGGACGGCTTGTATCGACATGTTAAAAGTGATTGGTTTTTTATTTTTAGGTCGCTGGATACCCGTCGCGTCCAGCCACACGTTCCAGTCATTTTTTCTTCGTTCGTTAGTAACTTCAATGATGGGATACTGCTTTAAGAGTTGAGTGATGTTTGAGTCCTTGGTCTTCGCTATCAATTCAGGACTGCACACCAAAACCAGTTCATCTTCACTGAGCTTTTCGCAGTAGTAATCCTGCCATTCTTCGGGATTTCCATGCACCAAGGCCGCGTCGATACCTTCTTGTTCTAAATTGAATCTGCCAGACAGGTTTGATAAACGAACGTCTAATTGAGGAGCAAACCCTTGTAAATCTGACATTCGAGGAATCCACCAGTGAAGAGCCAATGAATTCACCATATTGAGCGTAACACGCTGCAAGTTCTGATCTTGGATGAGTGCTTCCGTTGCATCGACAATTTGCTCTAAAGCGGGTGCCACCTTTCTGTAATACTTTTTACCGTCCGCGTTGAGTTGAACTTGTCTGCCTATGCGATCAAATAGAGGCTTGTTGACTTGACTCTCCAGCGATTTAATTGCCTGACTTACGGCTGAGTGGCTCACACTTAATATCTGTGCTGCTTCTGTCATGCTGCCAGACTCAGCTACTGCAACAAATGCGTAGATGGACTTTAAGGGGACTAGTTTCCGCATAATTTAAAAACCGTAGCTGGTGATAGATAAGTTAAACTGTAAGTTTTTCTTACATCAATGGTTAATATTACTCGCTATTTACGATAAGTGATGTCTTTTAAAATGCTCCATATATTAAGGAGTATTGAATGAATGCTGTAAATAAATCTATCCTTTTCATGTTGATGTCTACGTTAAGCTTATCTGTTACTGGACTGTTAGCAAAGCAGTTGTCAGGCGAACTTTCCGTCACACTATTTAGCTTCTTACGTTTTTTAGTGCCTGCGCTTATCTTGCTTATCTTACTTCGTGTGAAAAACCTTACCTTTCCTAAAGCGGGCACGCTAAAGCCTATTTTATTGCGTGCTCTTTGTATCGGTTTGTCACAACTTTGCTTTATCGCGTCATTACAAACGTTAACGCTCGTTGAGGGGGTCGTTTTGTTTGCTACTGGCCCATTATTTATTCCCTTGGTTGAAAAGCTGTTCATGAGGGGGCGCATTCGTGTTTCAACATTGGCGGCTTTAGCAATGGCGTTCACTGGTGTGGTTATGTTGGCGGGCGGTGGAAGTGAGATTACATGGCGAGCGGATTTATTGCTCGGCTTGGCTGGTGGACTCTTCAATTCTGGTTCTCAGCTTACGTTATATAAAGTGAGTAAAACAAATATGTCGCCGCTAGAAATCAACTTTTGGGCGTTTGGTTTTGCTGCCGTATTTCTGTTGCCGCTAACTTTGTTTAACGACTTCGACGTGTTACTTAATATGAGTGTTATGGCGCCTGAGATTTCTTCAAATACGCTGTGGATCGGTATGATGTCTCTGATGATCATTAACACCCAAGTTTTTCGCTCCAAAGCATATAAACTGGCAAGCAGTGGCTCTCAACTTGCACCACTCATTTTTACTAACTTATTGTTCACTGCGGTTTGGCAGAGCCTGTTTTTTGAAGACCGAATGAGTCAAAGTCAAATTGTTGGGATGAGTTTAATAGTGCTCGCAATCATACTGAACACATGTTGGGTTCGCTTTAAGGCGCATCGCAGTGGCGGTTTACAAGCGAGAACTTCTTAGTCTGTCGGAAAATGAAGGGGGCAGGTAGATAAATTGGTCGTGTGGTTTGATTTTTCCTGAGTATGGGCTAGCGTCAAGAAAGGTTCAGGGAGAGAAATCATGCTTACGCTAAATTATTACGTCGAAATTTCGGCGACACCGCAACGAGTGTGGGAAGTGCTAACCGATGTTGAGTTGTATAAACGTTGGGCGCAAGCCTTTTCACCGCAGTCTCAATTTGAAGGAGCTTGGGAAGAAGGAGGTGGCATCACTTTTTTTGATCCAGATATGGGCGGGACAAGGGCGATCATAGATACGGTGCTACCCCTTCAAAAACTTGAATTTCATCATGTTGCCATTTTTAATCCGGATAATCGTCAACAACTCGATGCTGACCTAGCATCTAGGTGGATCGGATCGCGAGAGATCTACCAGATCGATACCAACAACGATCGTTTACTACTCAATGTTACCATTCATACTCACAATGACTTTGTTTCCATGTTTAATCACGGATGGGAAAAAGCCTTACCCTTGATAAAAGCCATTAGTGAAGAGCAAGCTTAGGGTTCTTGCTTATCTTGGGCTGACGATGCGTTGCCTGAAGGTATACAATAGCACGCAAGATAGCGCACCTAAGAGAGTGGATGATGGAATTTAAAGTTGATACCCATACACATACGTACGCCAGTGGTCACGCGTACAGTACCTTGATTGAAAATGCAAAGTTGGCAAAAGAGAACGGGCTGGATATGTTCTGCACGACCGATCACGCAGAATCAATGCCGGGTGCGCCTCATTACTGGTTCTTCTCTAACCAGAAAATTCTGCCTCGCTTTCTTGAAGGCGTTGCGATTATTCGTGGCGTTGAATCTAACATTATGAATACCGAAGGCGACATTGATATTCCACTGAGTGTGGACCGCAACTTAGATTGGGTGATCGCGAGTTTTCATGAACCCGTTTTTCGTCCTGCAAACAAGCAAACTCACACGGAAGCACTTGTTAATGTCATTCAGAGTGGTCGTATTGATGCGCTCGGTCATCTTGGTAATCCAAATTTCGACTTTGATTTTCAGACCGTTTTAGCGTGCGCGAAAGAGCACAATGTCGCGATTGAAATTAATAACACCACGCTGAAAGGCAACAGCCGAGTAGGCAGCGTAGACCGTTGCCACGAGATTGCACAAATCGGGAAAGATCTCGGTGTTTTCTTCACCACGGGCAGTGACGCGCACTTCTGTCACGATGTTGGTAATCTGGAGTTGGTTGGAGAGTTAATGGACAAAGTGGGTATTGATAGCAAGAAAGTGATTACTCACACCGCTCAGCAGTTTTTGTCTTTCTTAGCTTTGAGAGGCCGTAAACCAATTGCAGAATATGACAGCATTCTCAACGCATAAACTTGATTACATTTAAGGTATGCACCCGACGCCAGATTGCTTTACACTGCGACCCGGAAATACTCAACTAAGCTAGTTTTTCGCCTTTTATGGCGTAGGTTATTTGGGTGAATAAAGCCGACACAGAATTCGGCACTATAAATGGAGAAGTGAAAAATGTTACGTCCTTTAGTCCTAGGGTGTGCGATTGCGTTTGGCTCAACATACGCAATGGCAGAAGCGGTTGATTTAAAACAAAACATGAAACAGATGAAGATGGAATTCAAACAGGCGGCAGAAGCATCTGATGTCGAAACCATGAAATCTGCGATTGATAGCTTGCAAGCGATTGTTGAACAATCTAAGCGTGGTAATTACCCACCAGAGAAGTTTGATACTTACTTAGAAGGCTTTAACAAGCTGACGGTAACGCTAGATAAGATTGAAGCGGATCTTGATGCGGGCAAGCTACAAGAAGCAAAAGACCAACTGCGTGAAATCGATAGCCTTCGTGAAGAGTACCACGACAAGCGCAATCCAAGCATTTGGAGCAAGTTGTTCGGCTAATTATCTACTGAGCGGAGCATTTGCTCGTGGCAGTGGATTACGCGTTATCTCTAAGTAATGAATGAACACATTATCAGCCTGCCATTTCGGCGGGCTTTTTTGCGCCTGTCAATCGATGCATTCAAGAAAACCTGTGAGGTAGCAACCACTTATTGATACTGTTTTTTGAGCTATCACTCAAAATTGGTTACGCTGTGTGAAATTTGTTAAGTCACCGTTATGCGTAGATTAATTCCCTTTTACCGCTCGATGTTATTTGCTAGTGCTCTCAGTTGGGTGCTAGTGACGCTGATGCCTGTTATCAATGCTCATGGTAACAGCATGGGCGTGTGGGCGACGCTATGTACGCTTAACGGATTTGAGTTGGTCCAAATAGAAGAGGGCGACAATTCGGTCAGCCACAAAGGCAAGCCTTGTCCGTTTAGCCACTTCTCGACTTTTCATCACGATACACTTCCAACGACACCGATACTTTCAAGACAGAGCTTGGTGACTTCTGACAGCTACGCTTATTTGGCTCTAAGTGTGCGATTTGAAACACCAGTTCCTAGAGCGCCGCCAGTTTCCCTTTTCTCATAACAAAAACAATTACACGATACCCAAGTAACCTCGAGATGCTTGGTTCAGCGAGAATGACTTGGTTTGTAGACGCGGCGGCGATTTAAAGGTCTAGTGGGTCTAAATCAAGATATCGACAACAAAGTATACAAGCCAAGGCAACTCGCCCTTCGGGAGCGTGTCATTGCTCCGATTGTTGCTTCAAACAACTTGGAAAGAGTTGTCTATTACACAGCGTTGTTTTCTTTGCACTCGAATCAATGACAACGCTCTGAATCCAGCATCTTGAAGTCACTTGGGTATATAGTCAGCAACACTGCCACTTCGAGCAGTGGTACTCCCAAATCTAAGTCAAATAACGCCGCATACGAATGCGTATGTGTAGGATGCGTTTGACTGAATTTGGGTGTTCAACAATGAAAAAAGGAAAATACACATGTTGAGAAACTCGGCAAAGCCTCAACTCAAGGAAGCCTCACGCGCAAAATCCATCTACTTTATGACGTGGCGATGGCACTTCTACGCAGGTTTGTTCGTCATTCCATTTATGCTGATGCTTTCCCTCACGGGATTGGTGATGTTGTTTGATGACGAAATCGAACTGGCTCGATACGAAGCGACATTACAAGTTTTACCACAAGAGCACATGGTTCCTGTCTCTGCACAATTAGAAACCGTAAAGCAGGCGTATCCCGATTTTAATGTCACTCAATTTGTACCTGCTAAAACGGCCGATATTGCCAACCGATTCTCGATTCAAAACCAAGAAGGCAGCTCGTTGATTGTTGCAGTAAATCCTTATACAGGAGACGTACAGGGCACCATTAATCGTGGTGACAGCATCTATGAACTGATGAACAGCATTCACGGCACCTTGCTCATCGGCGACCTAGGCGACCGTTTAATTGAAATCGCCGCAAGTCTGGGGATTTTACTGTTGGTGTCTGGTTTGTACCTTTGGTTACCTAGAGACAACGCCAGCCGCGCCGGCTTTTTGAAAATTCGCCTTAACAATGGCCCTCGAATTTTGATGCGTGACCTGCATGCGAATTTAGGTGGTGTGCTATCAATTGTTCTGTTGTTCTTTTTGATTTCAGGTCTGTCTTGGGCTGGGATATGGGGCGCGAAAATGGTGCAAGCTTGGAATACCTTCCCAACCTATTACACATGGGGTGAGAAACCAGAGTCGACACTGACACACAAAGACCTGAATCATGGTGCATCAGAAGAGATGCCATGGAACTTAGAGCTTGCTGCTGTGCCAGAATCGAAAGATAAGCACGCTCATGATCATGCCAATATGAAGGAAGAGATGGCATACGCAGGCAGTCATGATGCGCTCTCCATTGATGATATCATCCTCAAGGCTGAAATGATGGGCTTCACTGGCTATAAGCTGTTTTTGCCACGCTCTGAGACGGGCGTTTACACCGTTGCAGCTAACTCTATGGGCGGCGATATTTCCGACCCAAGACAAGATCGCACCAGCCACTTTGACCAATATTCCGGTCGCTTGTTGGTGGATGTCACGTGGCAAGATTACAGCCTATTTGCCAAGTTCATGGCGGCAGGTGTGTCATTGCATCAAGGTGATGTCAGTGTGGTTAACAAAGTGCTCAACGTAGTGTTCTGTTTGGCGTTCATTTTAATCTCAATCACAGGTGTGGTGATGTGGTGGATTCGTAGACCAAGTCGCAGTGCCGCATTGGGCGCACCACCTAAGTTTCAGCAAGATGGCATTTGGAAGCTTGGTTTGGCAACGTTAGTCGTACTGTGCTTGGCGTTCCCGATGGGCGGTTTGGCAATTGTTACGGTTCTCGCACTGGATTGGCTGTTGTTCAACCGCGTTGGGAAGCTGAAAACAGCGTTGAATTAGTAACAGACAAAGAGTGGAATAGTAGAAGAGCCAGCGAAGTGCTGGCTCTTTTTATTTCTGGTAAATTTCCAGTGGCAAGCCATCTGGGTCTTGGAAGAAGGTAAACGCTTTGCCTGTGAATTCGTCAATACGAATTGGCTCAACTTCAACGTTATTCGATGCTAGGTAGGCTTTAACCTGTTCAACATCATCAACCAAAAATGCGAGATGTCGTAGCCCTTGTGCTTCAGGGAAGCTCGGTCTCTCTGGTGCGCTCGGAAAGCTAAACAGTTCCACTTGGCTACCGTCAGGTAAAGCGAGGTCAAGCTTGTAGGAGTCTCTGGCTTCACGATAGTTTTCAGCAATGACTTTCAATCCCAACACTTCAGTGTAAAAGCGTTTTGACCTTGGGTAATCGCTGCAAATGATCGCGACGTGATGGATGGCATTAAACATGGTTAGCCTCTTCAAACATGGCTCGTACCCTCAAGCATGGTTAGTATCGTCGGAGACTAAATGCTCCTTAACGAAGTCGATAAACACGCGCAGACGAGCAGGCATGTATTTGGTTTGCGCATACTGCATCGCGATAGCGCCATGGTAGTTACTCTTGATCATCCAATCCGGCAGAACCTCCACCACTTCTCCTTGCTCTAACGCGTCTTTGATCACGAAGTCATGGAAGATTCCAATTCCCAAGCCAGACTTAACCCCATTCAAGCGCATTTGAGAATGGTTGACGGCGTAGCGTCCACTTACTGCAATGGAATGAAAGGCTTCATCTTTAAAGAATGACCAGATGTTGTCTTTGTCGTTCTCGGCAAGGTAAATGCAGTCGTGTTGCTCAAGCTCAGTGGGATGCTCAGGCATACCGTGTTTGGCTAGGTAATCTGGAGAGGCGCACAAAACAAGATTGGTCTTGCTGATCTCTTTGAGGACCAGATTCTCATCGGGTTTGTCGGTGAGCTTAAAGGCGACATCAATACCTTGGCGGAACAGATCGATCTCACCATCTGCTGCACGCAGCTTAAGCTGTATGTTTGGATAACGTTCTAGGAATGGCAACACAAACGGTTGAAGCACCGAATTAAGAAATGCTTCAGGGGCTGCTACTGTGAGTGCGCCTGTTGGCTCAGCATGATCTTCTGCAGATAACTCAACGGCTTGCTGCGCGGCATTCACCATTGCGATGCTTTGGTCGTAAACCTTTTGCCCAGCTTGAGTAATGATCAACTTACGAGTCGTGCGCTCAAACAGTTTCACCGAGAGAGCTTGCTCTAATCGTGTGATCAACTTACTTAAAGCCGATGGCGTTACGCCGAGTTGTTTAGCAGCAGCGGTAAAACTGCCTTCGTTTACCACCAAGATAAACGAAGCAAGATCAGGAAGTAGGGCAATGAGTTTTGGATTAACCATAATTGTTCAGTTCTGCGCAGCGGAATAACGATATTGTCTGGTACGGTTTCACGAGGTTCAAGTGTCACCATCTCGCTTTAACGATATTTTGCCAAAAATGCATTGAGTGCAGGCAAGCCAGATTCACCAGTATGGTATTGCTGCCAACAGTGATAAATGGCCGTTTCGTGGTCTGCAATCAACTCGATAGCTTCTCGCTCAGCGATTGAATACTGCTGTGAAGCGTTCACTTCTTCATGCCACTCTCGATACTTGACCTCATAAGGTTCTACCCACTTTAGAAGAGTCGTCACCAACTCTTGCCATGGTAAACCAATCCATTTGGTTGCATCTGCCAAGCCTTTATCCAACATCTCTTGGTGTCGACTTTCGACATCCATGCCATTTGTAAGCAATACAGGTTTGAGCTTTTCTGCGGTGAGTTCTTCCACTTCAATCAAGGTTTGCCACAGTGTTTGTTGTTCACTTTGGGCGTAATGGCTCAAGTAGTGGTTGAAAAAAGCGATGCCGTAGATTTCGCCATAGTAGGCAGACAGAACGTTATGAATCATGGTGAGAATCGTGATTTAAACAGGGAATATCGCATTGTAGGAGGGGAAAGCGCGACGTGTAAATAGCTGATTAAGAGTAAAAAAGTGCTGTTGACAGAATTCGAACAGAACTTGTGAGAATTTTATGAGAATTCGATGAAGTTGCTGATAGATTTGCTCGTCATTCTTAGAGGCAAGAACGCAAAACGTTCGAAACGTAATGCTTAACCTACTCAAGTCACGAACAAAGAAGTAAAGCCGTACACATGGGCTTGGGTAGTTCAACCCTCATTAAAGGATGGAATCACAATGAAAAAACGTACCCAACTCGGACTCGTCATGACTTCAGTCGCTATGGCACTAGGCTCTGCATCAGTGAATGCGGCGGAATTGGAAATCACCGTGACAAACGCAACCAAAGGTATCTACTTTACGCCACTTATTGTTGCCGCACATGGCTCTGATCTTCAAATGTTCAGAACGGGTCAAGCAGCAACGCCAGAACTAGAAGCAATGGCAGAAGGCGGTGATATCTCTGGGCTTGCTAGTGTGATTGGTAATGCTGGTGGTGCGGTGGTTGAGAACCCTGCTGGTGGTATTTTGAATCCGGGTGTTGCAACCACCTTCACCTTGGACAGTGGCGACCATGGATATCTTTCTCTGAGCGCGATGTTGCTGCCAACTAATGACGGTTTTGTTGGTCTAGATAGCTGGAAGATTCCAACGGAAGCGGGTACATACCGAGCAACGCTAAGAAGTTACGATGCCGGTACAGAAGCGAACGATGAACTTGCGTCTAGCATGCCAAACCCACCTTTCATTACCTTTGGTACTGGCGGCACAGGCGTTGAAGCAACGGTAACTAACGACAAAGTTCACGTGCATCCGGGTAACCTCGGTGATAGCGACCCAACTGGCGGCATCAGTGACCTAGACAGCAGTAGCCATCGTTGGTTAAACCCAGTCGCAACCATCACAATCGTTGTGAAGTAAGGGGGATGTATGAAATACAGAATCTTACTAGTAGCAGCTTCAGTCGGCTTGCTCGCCGGTTGTCCAAGCGATGATGATAATGACGTAGTGAAATCGTACCGCTACACCGTCAACGTGGCGAACTTGACTGCGAATCAACCTATGTCTCCGCTCGCGGTACTCACTCACAATGGTGACTACCAACTGTTTGAAATTGGCCAAGCGGCATCTGTTGAACTTGAGCATCTTGCCGAAGGCGGCAGTAACGCTGAGCTGATTGAGTTGATGAACAGCAATGACAGTGTTTACCAAGGTATTTCGGGTAATGGATTGGTGTTGCCGGGTGCATCGGACGAAGTCACCATCACGGTTGACCCTAGTCGTTACGGTTACTTGTCTGTGGCGTCTATGTTTGTGAATACCAATGATGCCTTTGTTGGCGAAACGGGGCTATCGCTCAAATCGCTCGCAGTAGGTGAAAGCTACGAAATGAGCATGAACGTTTGGGATTCCGGTACAGAGCTAAACGATGAGCTTGCCGCAACCATTCCAGGCCCAGCAGGTGGCGGTGAGGGTTTCAATGCCGCACGTAATGACAGCAATGACGTTGTTGCTTTTCATGCGGGTGTTGTTAGCCAAGATGACGGATTAGTAAACTCAGCACTTTCTGCGAACCATCGTTTCTTGAACCCAGGTGCGAAAGTCACCATCACTCGAGTCGAGTAACACAGGCTCCGATGACGTCTCCTTTCCAAAGCGCTTGTAGCCGAGCGCTTTATCCCTCATGGCGTCATCGGAACCTTTTTTGAAAGAATTTCTAATTTGTTCCGGTCATGTGCAAAGTGAGGATACTCGAAGGCAAGGAAAGGACCATGGAACAACAGGCAATCAATTTAGTCGCGAACATCTTGTTGGTGGAAGATGACGATGATTTGGCAGAACTGGTTCAGATGCATCTCAAGTTTCAAGGACACCAAGTATCGCGAGCCACAAATGTCGCCGATGCTAAAGCGCAATATCAGCAACAACCCTTTGATTTATTGATCCTTGACCGAGGTTTGCCAGATGGTGATGGTCTAGACATCTGCCATTATTTGCGTCAGCAACAAGATTGGAGCCCAGTGCTCATGCTGACAGCCAGAGACGGTGAAATGGATAAGGTTGACGGTTTAGAAGCAGGCGTTGATGACTACATCACTAAGCCATTTAGCGTATTAGAATTCCAAGCACGAGTGCGAAACGTGCTGCGCCGAGTCAGCCAAACCGCAGAAGCCAAAGTAGCAGATGAAGTCCTCGACGATGCGATGGATTTTGGTCCGCTGAGAATCATTCCGGAGTTGCACCAAGTATCCCTAAACGACAAAGATGTCACTCTTACCGCGACAGAGTTTACTTTGCTGCAGTTTCTCGCGACTCGTCCGGGCAGAGTCTACAGTAAAGATGAATTGCTCGATCACGTTTGGAACACCAGTCATTCTGGTTATCACCATACGGTGTGTAGCACCATTAACCGTTTACGCAGCAAGCTGTCGTTGTCTGACTCTGATCATCACTTCATTCAAACCGTGTGGGGTGTTGGATATAAGTTTCAACCAAGACACTAATTCAAGAAAGTAAGTCAAAACATCAAGCCAAGACAGTAAGTCGGTAGTTGTTTTCACCGTCATTTTTCAATCATCACGGGTGTTTCAAAAACACCGCTGTTTAAGGAGGCGATAGGATGAGCTTCAAATCTCGCTTAGTGGTATTTACTAGCTTGTGGTTCTGCCTCGCGGCGGTGGTGATTGCACTAACTTACAATTGGCAAAAAGAAACCATTGAGTTACGCACCAAGCAAAGCCTGCATAAAGAGCTAGCCAGCCACATGCGTGATGATAACCCGCTGATGATCGGGACGGATTACAACCCCAAAGCACTTAAGTCGATCTTTCATACGCTCATGCTGATCGGCCCTGATTTTGAAATCTACTTCCTCGATAGCCAAGGCAATATCACCACTCATGCAGCACCGGAAGGGGCGGAGATCATGGGGAAGGTGGATCTCAATCCCATTAAGCAATTCTTAAATGACCAGCCTTTTCCTATTTTGGGTGAAGACCCACGTAATCGTGGTGAACACAAAGTCTTTTCTGTCGCGGCGATAGAAGAATTAGGCTCGACGGTCGGTTATCTCTACGTGGTGATTGGCAGTACCCGACATGACGCCATTGCCAATGCTCAAGTCGATACTCCTTATATCGCGCTGGCAGGATTGGTCTTAGTGTCCATTTTAGGCTTTGCTCTTGGAGCTTATGTGCTGGTTAAACGTAGCCTATTGAACCCGATTGAGCGTGTGACCAAGCAACTTCAACAGCAAGCTGAACATGATTTCCGCCTGCAACCTGATTTTACTCACCAAGTGCCGGAGCTCGTGCCGATTGCGCACTCTTATCAGATGATGGCGAAGCACATTCAGCAGCAGTTTTTACAGTTGGAGTATCAATCGTCTCATCGTCGTCAAAGCTTGTTGCAGCTTAGTCATGATTTAAAAACGCCGTTATCGAGCGTGCTGGGCTATTTGGAAACATGGCGTTTGCAACATCCGGAATCCGATCCTTTGATTGACGTTGCTTTCCGAAATTGTGAGAAGCTCTCAACTCAATTGCATTCTTTGTTAGACGCCGCGCGCAAAGAAGCTCCAATGCCAAACTACGAGTACCGCCCCGTAGATCTTGGCGCGTTGATGGCAGAATGTGCTGAAACGATGCAGAGCCAGTTTTCTCGTAAAGAAGTGGTGTTGAAAGTGGATATCGATAGCGAAATCCAAACTGTGGGTGATAAGGGGCTATTGGAACGGTTGGTATTGAACCTGCTTGAAAATGCATTGCGTCACAGCCCAATCGGCTCGGAAGTGCATTGCCAAGCGCATTTGAGTGAAGATAAGTCGCGTATCCACTTTACCTTCGTCAATCACATCGAGGAAGAAGCGGAGGGCGGTTCTTTGGGGATCGGGACGAAGATTGTCCAATCGATCTTAATGCTTCACCACAGCTACCTTGAGACCAATGCAACCTCCTCTCAGTATCAACAGAAGTTCACACTTCTCGCAATCTAAAGAGAAGTGTGAGACATAAGTTAATGTTTATTCAATAACACCACATACGACGCGAGCGCCGCCACCACCTAGCTTACTTGGGTGATCGGAGTGATTGTCACCGCCTGCATGGATCATTAACGCTCGACCTTTTAAATCTGATAATTTTAGGCGAGGAGCGACAACGGGCTGATTGGCATTGCCGTCCATGTCCACATAGAGTGGAGGCAAGTCGCCTAAATGATTGTCATCGGTCCAAGGATAGCCATGCTTCCCTGTGTTGTTAGGATCATAATGGCCACCTGCTGCGCCGCCTAATACGGTTTTGTCATCCTTTTCTATGCTATCGCAAGATGGATTAGTGTGAACATGGAAACCGTGCACACCTGCTGACAAACCTGATAATTGAGGCGTAAAAACAACGCCATAATCACTTTGTGAAATCTCAATGGTACCAGCGCTCTCATTGGTGTTGAGAGCAGTCATTTCTACCGTTTTTGCTAGCGCGTTAGGGGCGGCGACAAGAGCGGATGCAACTGAAATGCATAGCAATCCTTTTAACATGGGACCTCCTTCTTTTAGGGTGTACGCTCAAGCACATATTAGTGAAAACCTGTTTTACTTATGTCTGTTGAGCGGTGAGTTTATGTCATAGAGTGATGTGTATCACTTTATGGTCTTAAACTGATATCTCGGCCCGAAATCAGCTTTCTTTTATTTAGTCTTAACATGTTGAGATCGTTAAGATATAAAAAGAATAGACGCCAATCTTAAAATAGCCTGAATATTTTTAAATTAACGCAAAGTTAAATTTTTAATGACTTTATAACAAAGCTCATAATTGTTTTATAAAGAATTTGGTGGAATTGTCCGCAATAAAGAATAATCAAATTAACGAATATATTAATGTGAACATTGTTGTTTATAGATTTGTGGTCAAACTGTTGCTTATATCATCAAATAAGATAAAAAATTGGAACTAAAGTCACTTAATGGCAGAGGAAAAAATTAAACTCTGATTGTAATGGGTAATAATGTTTTAGTAACAGATAGTTACGCACTTAAAATTAATAATATGGCTAATTTCCGACAAGGATTGAAAAAGATGAAAGACAAGGAATCTATTCAGACTAATAGCAGCCGCCGTAATTTTCTGAAAGGCGCAACAGGAGCTGTTGTTGCTGGTGTGAGTGCTTCCGCTTTCTCAGGCGTAGCTCAAGCACGAGAACAGAAAATTGATTGGAGCAGCCGCGGGCTAGGTAGGAAACACGATAAGCGCTTCTGGCGTAAAGTGCGAAGACAGTTCGTTTTGGACAAACGAACCACTTACATGAACATTGGTACAACAGGTTCAATGCCAAAACATGTTCTTGAAGATTACGAGCATAACAACAAGCTGGTGGCTAAATATCCTTGGGACATGAAAGGCAAATTTGGCTCTTGGCCGTATGTTTCTGAGATGGTTAAAGACGTCGCACCAGGTTTTGGTGCTAACCCAGAAGAGATCATTCTCAGCCGCAACACTACTGATGGCTTATGCTCGATCATTAATGGCTTACACTTTGAACCAGGTGATGTGATTCTAACGACACACCATGAACATATTGCTGCAACATCACCTATGAACGTAGCGAAACATCGTTTTGGTGTGGATGTGGTAGAAATTCAACTACCAGTATTTACTGGTACCGAAAACGTTTCTGAGCAAGATTACATTCAAGCGTTCCGAGACGCGCTTGATGCGAATCAAAACGTTCGCCTAATTGTTTTCTCTCATATCACATACAAAACAGGAACCGCGCTACCAGCAAAAGCCATTTGTGCTTTAGCAAAAGAGTATGGTGTGCCTACTCTTGTTGATGGCGCGCATACGGTCGGTATGTTTGACCTTGATTTCCACGATATGGATTGTGATTTCTATGCAGGATCTGGTCATAAGTGGCAGTGTGGTCCGGGCGCGACGGGTATTCTGTATGTTCGTGATAACGGTAACCGTTTGAATGAGTATTGGAGTGACCGAGAGAACCCGTTATGGTTGATCAACTCCTCACTTTCTCATGCTGATTACCTGGGTAAACAGCTGCAAATGCAATACATTGGTAACGATAACTATCCTGCGAAACAAGCACTAGTTGATAGTTGCAAAATGTGGGATGAGATTGGTCGAGACCGTATCGAAGAGCGAGTTGTAAGCCTTGGTAGTTTATGTAAAACCTTGCTTCAAGAGTACTTACCACAAGCCAAAATGTATTCACCAAACGTGGAAGGCTTAACCAGTGGCTTAACGACGGTTAACCCGTTCTCCGATGTAACTAATGAAGAGATACTGACGGAATTCCGAGATCGTTTACGTGAAGAATATGGTTACATCATCCGTACGACTAGCTTTAAGCTGCATAAGGATGATGACTTTGATACTTACGCGCTGCGTATCTCTACGCATTTGTTCCATGACGAACAAGATGTGGAAGGGCTCGTAGTGGCGATGACGAATTTGTATTACTCGTCGTTCTAACATCGTTGTTTATCACTCAAGCGCCCATTATTGGGCGCTTTGTGAAAGGTAAGGATATTATTATGTCAGTCATAACATTCAAAAGAACTTTAGCGACGGTGGCGCTCATGGTTACCTCTGTTGCGTCGTCTGCCGCTTGGTCAGACGATTTACAACAAATCCGTGAACGCGGTGTACTGCGTCACATTGGTGTCCCGTACGCTAACTTTGTCTCCTATATTGAACAAGGTGAAGTGGAAACTTTGACTGGCTTGGATGTAGAGATAATAAAAGGTTTTGCCAAGTCGTTAGGTGTTCAGTACCAGTATGTTCCAGCACAGTGGAGCGACGTGGTTGGTAAGTTGACAGGGCAAAATGTGCAATATCACAACAAGCAGGCTGTTGTCGGAGAAAGTGTTCCAATTGAAGGCGATTTGATCGCAAATGGCGTTACTATTCTTGATTGGCGCTCTGAGGTTGTCGATTTTTCACAAGATTATTTTCCTTCAGGTGTATGGTTGGTTTCCAGATCCGACTCTAGTCTGAGCCCGATTAAACCAAGTGGGTCGGTCGATGAAGATGTTAAAAACGTCAAGCAGCTGATCGATGGTCGCGAAGTGTTAGCTTTAGAACATTCTTGCTTGGATCCTAACCTTTATGACTTATATGACACAGGTGCAAAAGTTATATTACCTGATGGGGCGCGTCTCCTTAATGAGATGGTTCCAGCGATAATGAAAAATGATGCGGAAAGCACATTATTAGATGTTGCGGATACGCTAATTGCCCTCGAAAAATGGCCGGGTGAAATAAAAGTCATTGGCCCTATATCTGAAAATCAAAAAATGGCTGTTGCATTCCGTAAAAATTCCCCTGAATTACGCAAAGCATTTGATCGTTATTTAGACTCGATAAAAAAAGACGGTTCATACGAAAAACTAGTAAAAAAATACTATCCATCTATTTACTACTTTTATAACGATTACTTTATAGAAGATAAAAAGAAAGTCCGATGAATAAGGCCGTTAAAAAATTTTCCAGTAAAAGATTTATTACAATAAGCGCAATATTAGTTTCAATTTACTTAGCTATGCTTATTACTGTGACTAGCGTAGGTCAAAATAAATTAAAAGAATCTCAATACAGAGAACTAGATTTAAAAGTAAAAAGTTATGCAAGCACACTCGATAATTTATTTACCATAGCGAGTGAAGATGTTGATAATTTAGCTACAGATAAAACAATACAAACATTCTTTGGTAATTTAGCTTCTGGCATGTCAATGGAGTATGGGTTAGGTGCAAGTTTAATTAATTTAAAGCGTCGCTTCGATGAGAAGATAGACAGTAAGCTAATTAATAGCAGCCAAATCTATAAGAAGCTCACGCTGGTAGGCAGTGATGGAGTCACCATTGTCACCACTGGATCTGAAAACCTTGCCGAGCACAAAATGGACATACAAACCTTAATGACTCAACACGGGCATCCCGAAGAGGTTTGTGCGACGCGATACAATGATGACGTTCGCATTCAAGTCATTAAGCAAGTTAAGTTCTCCGGAAAGCCTGTTGCCTTTTTAATTGCCGATCTTAATAAGAATATTGTTATTGACCAACTTACTAACCAAGAACACGAAGATAGTTATAGCCGAATGGTGCTAAAAATAAAAGACGTGGAAATGGTTGTATGGGATACCATAAATAAAACACCTTCTCACAATAAGGATGAGAACTATTTCGTTTCTGAGGCTATAGACGGAAAAATTTACTTTGAAGTGCCTGTGGATAAACATCACTTCAAATTGATGGCGTGGTTCGAGCCTTTGAGTGAACGAGATATATTTACATCACGGCTCTTTATTATTGGTTTGAGTATTCTCGCCGTTATGATCGTCATTGCTTTATGTTATGCATTCATCACGAACAATAATAGGATTGAATTGAAAATTAAGCTTGAGGAAGAAAAAAAGCGTAAAGATATTCTTTCTAAACAGAATAAAAAATTAACGAACGAAATTGAACGTCGAAAAGCGTCTGAAAAAGAACTCGCCTTCCAAGCTAAATATGACACATTAACCAATTTGCCTAATCGTAGTTATGGTTCCGAGCGATTGGCTTTGGAGTTAATTAGGGCATCGCGTAGTGGGTCTAAAGTTTTGGTGATGTTCATCGACTTAGACCACTTTAAGCAGATTAACGATTCAATGGGACACTTTGTTGGGGATGAAATCCTTAAACTCAGTGCTCAGCGACTGTATCAAGTCGCAAGAAAAACAGACTTATTGGCGAGAATTGGTGGGGATGAGTTTTTACTCGTCATCCCTGATTTGCCTGATAATGATACTGCAAAGCGAGTTGCTTCAAGTGTGCTTTCGGCGTTTAACGATCCGTTTGTTTGGAACAACCATGAATTCTTCTTGAGTAGCAGCGTCGGAATGTCTGTGTTCCCGGATGACGGAGACAACGCTGAGCAGCTCCTTGCATGTGCTGATATGGCAATGTATCGGGCGAAACAAGATGGGCGTGATGGCTTTTGTTTTTATAACCATAATATGAACCAAGATTTGCAACGCTATTTGGATCTGGAAAATCGTCTGAGAAGTGCGATCTCCAATCAGTTATTAGAGCTGTATTATCAGCCAATTATTGAGCTGAGTAGTGGTAAAATCGTAGGGGCAGAAGCGCTAATGCGTTGGAATGATGACAAGTACGGATTTGTAAACCCTGAAGAGTTTATCTCTATTGCAGAGAAAAATGGTTTAATTCATCAAATTGGTGAGTTTGCTATTCAACAAGCGTGTCGACAAGCGGCACAATGGCAAAGTCTGACTCCGTTGTTTGTTTCTGTAAACTTTTCTAGTGTTCAATTTAGGTACTGCGAGCGCTTACTTACGTTTATTAAACACAGCCTTGAGGAGTCTGGTCTTCCGTCAAATAAGTTCGATATTGAAGTGACAGAAAGTCTCCTCTTCAATCACGATTCTGAGCTATTAGACATGCTTAATAACTTACGAGCGTTAGGCACCAAACTTACTATTGATGATTTTGGTACTGGTTATTCTGCGCTGAGTTACTTGCAGAAGTTTCCGTTCGACCGCTTAAAGATTGATCGTAGCTTTATGCAAAATATGTTCGAGAACGACTCAGACCGCGAGCTTGTCAACGTAATCATAGCAATGGCGAAAGCGCTGGATCTTAAGATCGTCGCAGAAGGCATCGAAGAACAGCGTCATGTGGATTACCTGAAAAACCTAAACTGTGAGTTCGGGCAAGGTTTCCACTATAGCCGACCATTACCTGCTAAGGACTTTGAAGCACTTTTGGCTAAGCCTACCTGGCTATAATTCCTTTTATAACAACCTCATAGAAAAGCATTAATTGAATTTGTGCCTAGGATTCATTAATGCTTTTCCACCTTAAGGTATAATCCTTCCTCCTTCCTTGAATTACACTACAATTAATTGATGAGTGATAGCCCGTGACGCCCGTCACATAAAGGCTAAGCCTAATTCTAAACGAGTAAATACTCGCCAAAATAACTAGGAAGGAATTTCAAATGTCTTCTGCATTCTACCAACAGATTCAGCAGCAAATCGAAGAAGTAAAGGCGGAAGGCCTTTACAAATCAGAGCGTGTCATTACGTCTCAACAGCAAGCGGCTGTTAAAATCTCTACTGGTGAAGAAGTACTAAACTTCTGTGCGAACAACTACCTTGGTCTTGCTAACCACCCGGCACTTATCGAAGCGGGTAAAGCAGGCATGGACGAGCACGGCTTTGGTATGGCTTCAGTACGTTTTATCTGTGGTACGCAAGACATCCACAAAGAGCTTGAGCAGAAGCTTTCTAAGTTCCTAGGTAAAGAAGATACGATTCTTTACACATCATGTTTCGACGCAAACGCGGGCCTATTTGAAACTATTCTAGGCAAAGAAGACGCAATCATCTCTGACGCTTTAAACCACGCGTCAATCATCGACGGTGTTCGTCTATGTAAAGCGATGCGTTTCCGCTACTCAAACAACAACATGGAAGAGCTAGAGCAACAACTGATCGCTGCGAAAGAAGCAGGTGCTCGCCACATTCTTATCGTAACGGACGGTGTGTTCTCAATGGACGGCGTAGTAGCAAACCTTCCGGCTATCTGTGACCTAGCAGAGAAGTACGGCGCATTGACTATGGTTGATGACTCTCATGCTGTTGGCTTCATGGGCAAAACAGGTGCAGGTACGCACGAGCACCACAACGTGGTTGACCGTATCGACATCATCACTGGTACGCTAGGCAAAGCAATGGGTGGCGCTTCAGGCGGTTACACATCTGGTAAAGCGGAAGTGATTGACTGGCTACGTCAGCGTTCTCGTCCATACCTATTCTCTAACTCTGTTGCACCAGCAATCGTAAGCGCTTCTATCCGCGTTCTAGATCTACTAGAAGAGAGCGGTGACCTACGTGATCGTCTATGGGAAAACGCAGCACACTTCCGTACTCGTATGGAAGACGCTGGTTTCACAATGGGTGGTGCTGACCACGCAATCATCCCAATCATGCTTGGCGACGCAAAAGTAGCAGCAGAATTTGCAGAGCGTGCGCTGGAGAAAGGCATCTACGTAATCGGCTTCTCATTCCCTGTAGTACCAAAAGGTCAAGCACGTATCCGTACTCAAATGTCTGCGGCGCACTCTCGCGAGCAACTAGACCGTGCAATCGACGCGTTCATCCAAGTTGGTAAGGACATGGGTCTTATTTAAGATTCTAGGCCTTAGACAATAGGGCCTTTAATTAAGGTTACATTATGAAAATTAAAGCATTATCAAAGCTAAAGCCTGAAGAAGGCATCTGGATGACTGAGGTTGATAAACCTGAAGTTGGCCATAACGACATTCTGATCAAAATTAAGAAAACCGCTATCTGTGGTACAGACGTACACATCTACAATTGGGACGAATGGTCACAAAAGACAATTCCAGTGCCTATGGTTGTCGGTCACGAATACGTGGGTGAAGTGGTTGCGATTGGTCAGGAAGTTCGTGGCTTTGAAATCGGTGACCGCGTATCTGGCGAAGGTCACATCACGTGTGGTCATTGTCGTAACTGTCGTGGCGGCCGTACTCACCTATGTCGTAACACGATTGGTGTGGGCGTTAACCGCGAAGGTGCATTCGCAGAATACCTAGTGATCCCAGCGTTCAACGCGTTCAAGATCCCTGAAGGCATCTCTGACGATCTAGCGTCTATCTTTGACCCGTTTGGTAACGCAGTACACACAGCACTTTCTTTCGACCTAGTAGGCGAAGACGTGCTTATCACAGGTGCTGGCCCAATCGGTATCATGGCAGCAGCGGTTGCTAAACACGTTGGTGCTCGCCACGTAGTGATCACAGACGTGAACGAATACCGTCTAGAACTTGCTCGTAAGATGGGTGTAACACGCGCAGTAAACGTGGCTGAAGAGAAGCTAGAAGACGTAATGGCTGAGCTAGGCATGACAGAAGGCTTCGACGTTGGTCTAGAAATGTCTGGTAACCCAGCAGCATTCAACTCAATGCTAACCACAATGAACCACGGTGGTCGCATTGCACTACTAGGTATTCCACCGTCAGACATGGGTATCGACTGGAACCAAGTTATCTTCAAAGGCTTGGTGATCAAAGGTATCTACGGTCGCGAAATGTTCGAAACTTGGTACAAGATGGCTTCACTGATCCAATCTGGTCTGGATCTATCGCCAATCATCACGCACCACTACAAGATTGATGACTTCCAAGAAGGCTTCGATGTAATGCGCAGCGGTATGTCAGGCAAAGTTATTCTTGATTGGGAATAACTTATTCAAGTAAGAAATGCGCTCCTTTTTGGGGCGCATTTTTGTTTCATGAAGATTTTTGTTTCGGGAAGAAATGGTCGCCAACCTTTTCTAAACTTCTCGTATCGTTCTGCTACTTTTTTTAGATTTTTTCCACTCAACTTCACCCTACCTTCTAACTAATTGTCAATTCTGTATTTGGAATAAGATAATAACCATTTGTTTTTAGTGGTTATTTTTTAGCATTACATGCTTAAAAATCGTCACTTTTAAGTTTAATATTTTTATTTGCTGTTCGTCTTTATCCTTATCCTGCTTCTTTTTATTGTTTTACATTTTATATGCATTTGGTTTGTCATAATTGAGCTATAACTAATAAAAAGGTTACCGATATACAGTGGAATGTAAAAATGGAGCTTTATATGAAAAGATTTTATCTGATGATGCCTCTGCTCTTAACCTCATTTAGTTGGCAAGCGAGTGGAGCGTCAGTGAGCGGTACGATTGATGTTTCAATTAACCTTGTACAAGGTTGTGTGATTAATGGAAATAATGCGGTAGATGCAGCTTCTGGCGTTGGCTTTGGCTCACTCGCCTTTGGAGACGTGCCTGCAATCTTCAGTGAACAAGATGGTGTGGTAAATGGTGGTAGTGCGACGGGTATTGAAGTGCTTTGTAGTAACGGTGTGACACCGACGTTTACATTGGGCACCGGATTGTATGATGCAAGTGCGACCGTTGGTACCTATGCGATGTCAAATGGCGCGCAATTTATTGATTATACGTTGTTTACCGACTCAGACCGAAGCACACAAATTATACAAGGCGGGACGGTAGCTCTGTCTGAATTTACTAGTGCAACATCGCAAACTATTGAGCTTTTTGCGAAAGCTTACGGTACGAGCAGCATTGCCGGTACATACTCCGATACCATCAGTGTGACGCTAAGCTGGTAAAACGTGACGCTGGTTGTTAGGGGCTTTTCACTTGTCGCGATGAGTTTGTGCTCTTTAACTGTGCTGGCTGATGCGACACAAACTTTTCAGGTGTCTGCCACCGTAGATACAGGTTGTTTGATTAACGGCGCAGTACAAGAAGAAAGCGCAACCCAAGCCGGGCAAATAGGCACGTTAGATTTTGGTGAGCATTCTTCAGTTTACGCGACGGAAGTACAAGGCAGCATCACTTACAGTTCATCACTCACATTAAGTTGTACTCCGGGTATTACGATGAATGTTTCCGTAAATGGCGGGATGAATGCATCGGACGGTGTACGTAAGCTAAAGCACAGTGAAGAAGCGACAACGGTAGATTACTTTTTGTTTCAGGATCTAAATTATACGCAGGTGCTTGATATTGACACGCAATATTCCGTCGATACCGACCAAGACCCAGATAATATTCAGTTTCCTATCTGGGCAAAGGCGACAATAAATGGGAATGAAATGGCTGGAATTTATATGGATACGCTTACGCTGACATTAGAGTGGTAAGTGAACTTTGGAGGGGTGAAATGGAATTCATACTCAAAAAACTATTATTAATAACCTTCCTTTTTGTTTTTTTCTCAAATGCCAATGCTAACTCATTATTAATTTGGCCGATTTACCCCAAAATATCAGAGGAGAGTAATGCAACATCACTTTGGATGGTAAATAAAGGCAGTGTTGATTCTTATTTACAGGTGAGAATTTTTAAGTGGGAACAAAACGAAGGAGAAGATAGTTATTCAAGTCAAAGCCAGTTAATTGCAACCCCTCCGTTTGTCAAAATTGAACCAGGTGAAAAGCAGTTAATCCGCATCATCAACCAAGATGAGGCCTATGCGGGTAAGGAGTATGCATACCGAGTGATCATAGATGAATTACCGCCAACTCAAAACCCTCAAACAGAATTGACGGAAAATGAACTCGCTGTAAAAGTCCGAATGCGTTACTCGATACCTTTGTTTATTTACGGGAAAGGGCTGACTGATACTCAAAAACCAAACCGTGACAGTGAATTATGGGATGATTTACAGGCACAGTTTATTAAGAAAAATAATCAGCGTTTTGTTCACATTAAAAATTCAGGAAAACACCATGTTCGCTTAGTGAATTTACAGTTGAATCTACCGAATAAAGATCCTGTCGTTATTTCCGATGGACTAGCTGGCTATATTCTTCCTGAACAGTATAAGGTTTGGTCTATTCCCCATAGTAATGTCAGACCCTTGAGTTTGAGCGCGAATATTGGAGGTAAACGTTACCAAATACCATTGAAGCAATAATGAATAGATTTAATACAATGAATGCTTTCTTTTGGTTGGTATTACTTAGCGTAACGTGGAGCAGTATTGGTCTTTGTGCAAATTCAGCAAACCACTTCTCTGAGCTACCGAGTCCTGAAAATTTCTCATTAGAAAAGTTTGAGAATATTAGCCTCAATCTGGAGTTGGTGATCAATCAAAGAGCAACAGGGCTTGTTGCGAAAGTTGAGCGAGTTGGCGATCAGTTCTTTTTGCTCCGGGAGGACCTCATTTCAGTTGGGGTTACCGCCAAGTCGTTGCCTGGAACCGAAGAGAGACTTGAGGTTACGTCTATCCCAGGTGTTAACGTGCGTTACTTGCAATCGTCATTGCAACTCGCAATTGACGTACCGCCTAATTGGTTACCGATGCAGAATTTATCAGCGCAGGATATGGGGCGATTTTCCCCGGCTCAGTTTGGGCGTGGTGGCCTGCTTAACTACAACGTATTTGGTGTGTACGAGAACGAAAGCCGACAAAAGGAGGTTTCTATCAATCATGAAGTCAGAGCCTTTTCTGAGTTTGGCGTTTTTTCTACTACCGGGATATTTAAATCTAACTTTCATCGCGATGTTCAGTCCCAGCAAAGCAGCCAGTACACTCGTTTTGATACGAGTTACGAGTACGTCAATCAAGAGAAGCGAATTCGTATGGAGGTAGGGGACTATATTGTTCGCCCTTTATCTTGGAGCCAACCAGTAAGAATGGCGGGTATTCAGTTGTCACATGATTTCTCTATGCGTCCGGATGTCGTGACGACGCCGTTACCTGCATTTTATGGTGAGGTCACAGCGCCCACTACGTTAGATTTGTTTATCAATGGCTTTAAAACTGACTCAATGAATGTTGGGCCCGGTCCTTTCATTATTAACGATATTCCAATGCTCTCTGGTGCTGGGGAAGCAACGGTAATTGCAACGGATGCTCAAGGTAAGCAAACGGTCATGACCAGCCCATTTTTTCTCTCTTCCGATCTACTCAAGACCGGATTTACATCTTACAGTGCGAGTATTGGTGCGATCAGAGAAAATTTCGGTAATGCATCTAACGACTATGGAGACGGTGGCGTGGTTACCGCTCTGCGTCATGGCATGACTGATTGGTTAACACTAGAAGCTCAAGCTGAAGCAAAAGATGACCTGATCGTTGCGGGGCTGGGCTTTGTCACCAATGCTTTCAACTTGGGTACGGTGGATGCCTCGTTTCGTGTGAGTAATTTTCAGGATCAATCTACCTCATATGCGCTAGGTTATAGTTATCAGTCTCGGCTGTTTAGCTTCGCTGCTCGAACTCAAGTAGAACAAGCCGACTTTTATACCTTATCTCATTTACCAAATTACGAAATGCTCGATGAAGGCAAGGACGCTTCACTCGCGTCGCGCCATCTATCACAAATCAATATGGGAGTCCGTTTGGGAGATTGGGGCTCACTTTCTGGTGGGTACTTTGATATTCAACAATCCGACTCAGATTCACGTACCCTAAATCTTACTTATAGCTACGCTCTGCCTTTTAATATCAATATGTCCCTTTCTTACAACCATAGTATTGGTGGTCAGAGTGTTACGTTGGCTCAATTCTCTCTACCTTTCAGTTCTTTGGGGGGAAGTTCGGGGCTAACGCTGAAAAGAGAGGACGATGGCGATGTTAGAGGGCGAGTGGGTTACAGCCGCCTTGCGCCAATACGAGGTGGGTGGGGCGTCAATTTAGCGCATGATATTAACGAACACCCAGAAAACCGTAAACAGGCCGATTTGACCTACCGTGCGTCATGGGCGCAGTTCAGAGCGGGGTTAAATGGCACCAGTGGCGACTATGATTATTTTGCGGAAATGGCAGGTTCGGTCTCTACGTTGGATGGAGAAATATTCCCGGCGAATGAAGTGTATGACAGCTTCGCGGTGGTGAGCACCAGTGGTTTTGAAGGTATTCCGGTTAAATATGAAAATCAAATTGTCGGAGTGACAGACGATGAAGGTTACTTACTTGTTCCTTGGGCTACGGCGTATTACACCGCCAAATATGAAATCGATCCACTTAATTTACCTGCCAATGCTGCGTTTTCTGCAACAGAGCAGTTTGCTTCGATACATTCGGGCTACGGCTACCTGTTAGAGTTCCCAATAGAGCTACAAGTTGCACTGAGCATGACGGTGGTAGACGAAAATCATTTGTTCCTTCCGATTGGTACATATGGCCGCTCAGAAACGGGCTTAACAAGCCAAATTGGTTGGGATGGTTTTACCTACTTTGAAGGCGTTGACCCAGGCCGCTACATTCAGTTTTATCCTCAAGGACAGCCGCCATGTACAGTGTTTATTGAGGGGTTGTATCAGCGTGACAGTCAAAAAATACAAACATTGCCTGAGCAGGTTTGTATCAAAGCCGAAGAAGAGACCGCACTATGATTTTGCGCCGCTGGTTTGCTAGCCTACTTCTCTTTTTCTCGTTCTCGACAATGGCTTGTCAGCTCACGGCGGCAACACCTTTAATCTTGTTTGGCAATGTTTCTTCGTTTACTGTTTCAAGCTCTCAGCAGCAAAGCTCAGCTCAGCCTCATGCAGGCATTACGTGTGACTTTTCTACACTTGTGTCTTTGTTAAGTGGCGACTACGTATCAGCAACGTTTAACAGTATAAATAATGGTTTGCTATTAAATGAGGATGATCCGAGTTCGGAGCTCAGCTATCAGATTTTTGGCGATCCAGGTCTTTCACAAGAGTATGTATTCGGCCAAACTTACAATTTTTTTGAAATCGGGTTACTCGATTTACTCGGGTTGTTTGGCACTCAAGCCGAGTTTCCGCTTTATGCTCGGACGGGAGTGGGTAGTAATCTTTCCGCTGGGACTTATAAAGACCAAATCACCGTATCCTGGAATTGGGATTACTGTAAGGGGATCGGGGTTCTAGGGGTATGCATTGGCCGCACCAATGGCAGCGCTCAAAGCGTGATTGAGGTTGAGTTGGAAGTGACCCCTGATTGTATGATCACAGCGCCAGATATTGATTTTGGTTCGTCCCCATTAGTGGCCGGTTTTGAACCAGTCAGTCAGGTTATATCGTTAACTTGTACCAAGAATAGTTCCTTCTCCATTGGCTTGAATGACGGCCTAAATGCGTCCGGCGGTCAGCGGCGAATGATTTCTAGTGGTCACTATTTGGAGTATGAAATCTATAAGTCATCATCGATGGATCGCTGGGGAGGAACCAGTTCTGAACGTCGTGAACACAGTGACGTCGATACTGGCGGCTCTATTCCTGATGGTATCACTCCACAGAATTATAATTATCGCGCGCAGATACTAACTAGCCAAACGACCCCTCCTGCAGGTACTTACACCGACTCAATAATCGTTGACGTTCAATTTTGAGCATCATGTCAATTACATCATTAGAGGCTTCTATTCCAAAAATCTTTTGTAATCATAGTTTTCACTCTGTCACTGCTTAATTTTGTGAGATTAGTATGGCTTTATTCTCACGGAATTTAACTTTCAGAAATAAGGAAAATGATGAAGAAGTCACTAACAACATTAGGTTTGGCACTGGTATTTACAGGAACAGCTTATGCAGCAAGCTGGGGCTACGAGGGAAACCATGGACCTGCTCATTGGGGTGAGTTTGCATCTGAGTGCGCAAAAGGTCAAAACCAGAGCCCAATCAACATTGAATCGGCGACCGAAGCGAAGCTAGAAAAATTGAATTTCGACTACGAAGGTAAGGCAATTTCACTGCTGAACAACGGTCACACTTTACAGACTGGTTTAGAAGGTAAAAACACACTCACCATTGATGGTAAAGAGTTTACGTTGAAACAGTTCCACTTCCATACGCCATCTGAAAACCATGTGGACGGTAAAGAATACCCTCTAGAAGCACACTTTGTGCATGCCGACAAAGTAGGTCATCTAGCTGTTGTCGCGGTGTTCTTTAAACTGGGTGACGCGAACCCAGATCTAGCTAAGATGCTAGCTAACATTCCAACTAAAGATCAAGATGTTACCATCAAGGTTCCATTTGATGCTGATGCCCTTATCCCAAGTGATAAAGACTACTACCGCTTTAACGGCTCACTAACGACACCGCCATGCTCTGAAGGTGTACGTTGGTTGGTGATGAAAGAAGCACAAACTATTTCTCCTGAGCAGATAAAATCTTTTTCGGAAGTAATGGGGAAAAACAATCGCCCAATCCAACCGCTGAATGCACGTATGGTGTTAACGCAACAATAACCACTTCATGCGAAGAAAAATAAAAAGCCCGCTTAAACACAGCGGGCTTGATTATTTGGGTATTGGTGAGAACTAGAAGCCGTGATCTTCTTGCTCTTCCGCTTTTACCATTTGTATAGGATCAAGCTTAAGCGTCTGAGTAGGGAACGCGATATCTGCATCGTGTTCTTTAATGATGTTGATTACCTTAAGCAGTATGTCCTGCTTAACCTCATGGTATCTCACCCAATTCACGGTTTTAGTAAAGGTATAGATAAAGAAGTGCAATGATGATGGACCGAATGTATCGAAGTTGACGATAAGTGTTTGGCGTGCATCAATGTCTTTGTGATTTTTCAGCATTTCTTTTACCGCGGTGATAATTTGCGGCATTTTTTCAGCATCGTCGTAACGAAGTCCAATTTTTTCGTAGATACGTCGGTTCAGCATGCGAGATGGGTTTTCTACGACAATGCTGCTAAACACTGAGTTTGGCACATACAGTGGACGCTTATCGAAAGTTCGGATAATGGTCATACGCCAGCCAATGCGTTCTACCGTCCCCTCTATTTGTCGGTCTGGAGAACGGATCCAATCGCCAACTTTAAATGGACGATCGAAGTAGATCATAAGACCTCCAAAAAAGTTAGACAGCAAATCCTTCGCCGCTAAACCGACGATCAAACCACCAACACCACCGAAGGTAAGTAGGCCCGATAGTGACAGACCAAATGCCTGCATTACGGTTAGAACTCCGACGGTAATAAAGAACAGGCGCGCGACCTTAGCTATCGCTTGTACTGTTGTTTCATCTCGGTTCTTTTGTTCGAGAACATGCTCTTCAACATTGGTAATGAGCCGCATAACGGTCCATACGAAGATGCTGATGATTAAAATCAGTTTCAGCGTACTTAACCAGTTTATTTTATCGTTGAGCTCGCTCTCTAATATGATGCCGATAGAGACGGTTGCAGGCCAACACCAAATGAGTGTACTGACTGGCGCTTTTAGCGCATCAAGCAACATGTCATCCCAGTGGAAGGGCGTTTTCTCTACGAGCGCAGCGAGGCGAGAGCGAATCAGCCGCCAAGCTATCCAAGCTATAAAGCTAGCGAGCGTAATGAAAAGGACGCTTCCACTCCAATTTTGATGAGACGTTTCAATGTAGCTTTGTAATTCGGTAAACCACTGTGGCATATGTAACTTATTTCTAGTGAACCATGGAAGGAAAGGTAGCAGATATTACTCCTTCACCCCAGTGATTTCCTTTAAATCATTTACTTATGTCTAAACCGCCGAGATGGACTTTTCCTTCCAATGACAAGAGAGTTACCTTTACGTTTTGCTGAGCGACCGCCTCATGCATGTTCAGAGGTACGCTACCAATGATTGAGGGTTGATATTTGAACGATCAATTATAACTTCTCTGACTTATCGCTAACATTTATCTTAAGTAAGTGTGAGAGTGTATTGGCTCTTGAATTAGCGGAGGCAGATATGGAATTTACAGAGCTGGATCGAAACGCGCTCTACGACATCTGGATGTCACAAAAAGCCAAAATGCACATCACTCAAATGGAAATGGCGAAGCGCCTTGGTTTGAGTCTACACGAGTTTTCTGGCTTGTTGCGTGGTAATTCTCCACTGACGCTAGGTTTTGTAAAACAGCTATGCGAGCAGCTACATGTACGTCCTGGTCAGGTGATTCCGTCTTTGACGGAGCGTGATCTATCTGCATCTGGTACGGTTTATTTACAAAATCGTGTGACGGTGGATGGTGATATCAGTAACGTGTTTATCGACGGAAACCAAGTCGTGATTGAGTACGTTCACCAAGTAAGCTAGCTTGCTCGTCAAATTATCGGGTTGAAGAGCAATAAAAAACGAGCCAATTGTGGCTCGTTTTTTCGTTTCTGTTTTTAATCGCCTGCAAAGATTATGGGATTTTCACTAGCGAATCTCGAGAAAGATCCGCGATAGACTTCGCGCCTGTCAGCGTCATAGCTACACGCATTTCTTTATCGTACAGATCCAGTAGGTTTTCAACGCCTGCGCCGCCTTGTGCAGCCAATGCGTACACAAATGAACGACCAAGCAGTGTGCAGTCTGCGCCCAGCGCGAGCATACGAACCACATCAAGACCAGTACGGATACCTGAGTCCACAAAGATCTTAAGATCGCCTTTTACCGCATCTGCAATGCTTGGTAGTGCTTTAGCACTTGAAAGTACGCCATCTAACTGACGACCACCATGGTTAGACACCACAATGCCATCCGCGCCGAAACGTACCGCATCTTTCGCGTCTTCTTCGTCGAGGATGCCTTTGATGACCATAGGACCATCCCAAAAGTCACGAATCCACTCAAGATCTTTCCAGGAGATAGACGGGTCGAAGTTTGCGCCTAACCAGCCGATGTAATCTTCTAGTTTTGTTGGTTCGCCGCGATACGTTGAGATGTTACCTAAGTCATGCGGCTTACCAAGTAGACCCACATCCAGCGCCCAGCTTGGGTGGCGCATCGCCTGGAACACACGACGCATGGCTGCGTTAGGGCCGCTCATGCCTGAGTGCATGTCACGGTAACGCGCGCCAGGAACTGGCATATCAACGGTAAACACCAGCGTTGTGACTCCAGCAGCTTTTGCACGCTCAAGCACGTTCTTCATAAAGCCACGGTCTTTAAGCACGTAAAGCTGGAACCACATTGGACGTTCAATTGCAGGTGCGACTTCTTCAATAGGACAAACCGAAACGGTCGACATAGTAAACGGGATGCCTTTCTTCTCGGCCGCTTTTGCTGCTTGCACTTCGCCTCGGCGCGCGTACATACCAGTTAGACCAACAGGAGCTAGCGCGATTGGCATTGCCAGTTTCTCACCGAAGATCTCGGTTTCTAGGCTCAAATCTGTCATATCGCGTAGGACGCGTTGGCGAAGGGCGACATCACCTAAATCGTCAGTATTACGCTTCAGCGTGCGTTCGTCGTAAGAGCCGCCATCAATATAATGGAATAGAAACGGGGGAAGTTTGGCTTTCGCGGCAGCGCGGTAGTCAGTAGAAGCTGAGATAATCATAATGGTGTCCTAGCGGTTATTCTAAGCAAAGTTGTGGAGCAATTTGCTCTTTCGTTGAGCCTTCATCGCAAAGCAGTGAAGGCATCAAAATGAGTATAGTTACCTATGGTTCACTTACGTTTGAACTGGTGATGTTGGTAACTCATTTACATAATTGATTGAAAAATTTTGTTAAATCACTCAATCAGTTATACAAATTGGAAAGGATGACACAGCTGTCGGGGGGATTGATGTAGCAAGCTAAATCAACATGTCGGGGTAGTAGTGCTGACAGCTGTGTCAAATTAGGCAGGGCTACAAACCCTGCGTTTCGCGTTACTTCATCAAGACATCCGTCATTTGGAGGCCGTAAATCAACACCAAACCAATAATGCCCGTCATTACAATGTAGTAGAACGTAGGGATAATCGTCTTACGTAATGTCGCGCCTTCACGGCCAAGTAAGCCTACGGTGGCTGATGCGGCAACAACGTTGTGAATCGCAATCATGTTACCTGCGGCAGCACCAACGGCTTGAAGCGACACAACAATCACACTCGAAATAGACAGTGTTTGTGCGACTTCGAATTGGAACTGGCTGAACATCATGTTTGAAACCGTATTTGAGCCAGCGATGAACGCACCCAGCGCACCAACGGTGGCACTCAGTGCTGGGAACGCAGAACCGACAAGGTCAGAGGCAAAGTTAGCTGTTGTAACCGGCATACTTGCTAGGTCAGCGCCGTTAATACCAGAGTTGATGAAGATACGAACCATCGGGATGGTAAATACCAAGACAAACCCCGCGCCAATCAGTGTTTTGCTTGACTCGCCAAACGCTTCACGCAATGGTTTTACGCTGCCACTTTGTAACATTGCGGCAAGCAGTGCGACAAACACCAGAATGCCGCCTGGCAGGTACAACGGCTGAATAGCGGCACTCACACCAGTCTCACCAAGAATATTGCTGAACGACAAACTTACGCTTTGTACAAAGCCTTTCAGTTCCGGACTTACGCGGCTTGCGACGAGAATTACCGCCAGCATTACATATGGTACCCAAGCTTTTACGATGCTCATTGGTTTGCCTGGATTGTCGTTTAGATCGACTTTTAGCGAGCCCAGCCATTCAGCAGGCCATTTGTCTTCGCTTTCGAAATCCCACTTAGTCTTTGGTACTAAGAAGCCTTTTTTCGCTGCGGTAACAACAATAGAAAGACCAACCAAACCACCGATTAGTGAAGGGAACTCTGCGCCCAAGAATACGCCGGTTAACGCGTATGGAACGGTGAAAGAGACACCAGCGAATAACGCAAATGGTAGAATATCCAGGCCTTCACTCCAGCTTCTGTTCTTGCCGAAGAAACGTGTTAACATCATCGCCATTAATACCGGGATCATCGTACCTACGACTGCGTGAATGACAGCAACGTGTGCGGTGATATCTTGCAGGTACATTTCCCATGTTGCGCCTTGTGCAGCCAAAGACTCACTGATGTTATGCGTGTCTAAACCTTTGTTTACACCCACGATGATTGGCGTACCCACCGCACCGAATGAAACTGGCGTTGACTGGATCATCATGCCCATTAGGACAGCGGCTAGCGCAGGGAAGCCGATTGCAACCAGTAGTGGCGCAGCAATTGCTGCAGGGGTACCGAACCCTGATGCCCCTTCAATGAATGAGCCAAAACACCAAGCAATGATGATGGCTTGCACACGGCGGTCAGCTGAAATATCGGTAAATCCATTACGGATAGTGGTGATCGCTCCAGTGTGTTTTAAAGTGTTGAGCAAGAAGATGGCACCAAACACGATCCATAGAACAGAGACAGTAATGCCTAGCCCTTGGAATACAGAAGCCAGTACGCGATTGGCTGACATATCCCAAAACATTAGGGCAATAGCGACGGTTAAACCGAACGCAACAGGCATGGCTTTTTTAGCAGGCCAGTTGAGACCAACCAATAAGATGGCGGCAACAACAATTGGCGAAAATGCCACTAGGGCAAGTAGGGTTTCACTCATTTGTACATCCTTCGTACGCTGACTTCTCGAACGGTGTCAATCCGCTGTAGAGGTGACTTTTTGTTGTAATGGTTTTGTTAATTTGGCGTGAATTTACTCCTTTATTTTTTGTTGATATAGGGAAATAATGAAAATAATTAATTCCAAAAGTGACATAATCGTATGAGAGCAGACGACTTAATCCTATTTTCTCAAGTAATCGAACTGGGCAGTTTTAGTAAGGTTGCAGAGGCAAATAACCTTACAAATTCGGTAGTTAGCAAAAGAATGGCAAGGTTGGAGGAAGAGATAGGGGCGCAGCTATTATATCGAACAACGCGTAAATTGACCTTAACCGAAGCAGGTAAGGTGTTACTCCACAGTGCTAAAAATGTGAAGCAGGCCACTCAGGAGGCTATGGACGCTGTTGCAGGCTTTGGAGAGAATGTGAGCGGTCACATAAAAATGTCCGTGCCGTGTATCTCTGGAGATTTGATACTTGCTGATGCTGTTGCCGAATTTTGTAACCTTCATCCGGGTCTGACCGTGGACATGTCATTGGATAACCGCTTTGTCGATTTGGTTGCTGATGGTTATGATTTGGTCATTCGAACCGGTTACCTAGCGGACTCCAGCTTAATTGCTCGACATATTCTCGATTCTCAATGGGTGGTGTGCGCGTCCCCCTCATATATCGCTAAAAATGGGAAGCCGATCGAGCCGATTGATCTCACCACGCACAATTGTCTGCAATACGCTTACCAAACCACAGGTGCAACAGACTGGGAGTTTAAAGGCGAAGATGGTAATTACATCGTCAAAGTATCGGGCTGCTTTTCTACTGATAACGCGACCGCATTACGTAAAGCCGCTCTGGGCGGCCATGGTATAGCTTACGTCCCGCGATGCTTGGTGTATCACGATATTCGCAATGGCCAACTGGTGGATATTTTTCCTGAACTAGTGGGTAAAAAGTTGGGTATCTATGCGGTGTACCCGTTTACTCGTCAACCACCGAATAAAGTGAAACTGCTTATTGAGCACATTCGTGATCGTTACTTAACGATATCTCATTATTTCTAGTTCCTTCATAGATTTAAAACAATGTCGTTGAAATCAATATTTGGTGCTCTAAGGTAATCACCGCAATAAAACGATATGAAAATAAACAACTTAATAAAAACAACGGAGTAACACGGACGTTATGCATTACCCAAAAACACGTAAAGATTCTGTCGTGGACACTTATTTTGGTCACGACATTGCCGACCCTTATCGCTGGTTAGAAGATGATCGAAGTGAAGAAACCGCACAATGGGTTTCGGGTCAAAATTCGGTCACCTTCGATTTCCTTGGTCAGATACCGTACCGCCAACAAATCCGTGACTTAGTGGCGAACAGTCAAAACTACGAAAAATATTCCCAGCCATTTGTACGTGGTGACTACACCTACTTCTACAAAAACGACGGTTTGCAAAACCAAAGCGTATTGTATCGACGTAAAGGCGAGGGAGAAGCCGAGGTTTTCCTTGATCCCAATACTTTCTCCGAAGAGGGCACGACCTCTCTTGGCGAAGTCAGCTTCTCTAAAGACTATCGTTTGGTCGCGTATTCCATCTCGGAAGGGGGCAGTGATTGGCGTAAGATCTTTGTCATTGATACGGAAACCAAAGAACAGTTAGAGCCTGAGATTGTTGATGCGAAGTTTACGTCGATTTCTTGGCTGGGCAGCAAAGGCTTCTATTACTCAAGCTACGATAAGCCGCAAGGCAGTGAGTTGTCTGCTCGAACTGAGCATCACAAGCTTTATTATCATGAACTTGGTACACCTCAATCTGAAGATAAAGTGATTTTCGGTGAGTTGGATACGCAAGTTCATCGTTATGTGTCTGGTACGACGACGACAGATGATCGCTTCCTCATTATCTCTGGCGCAGAATCTACATCGGGTAATCGTCTGTTTTATATTGATTTACAGTCTGAGTTACAGGCAATTGTGACGCTGCGCGAGACAACGCAAGGAGACACCTACTTAATTGATAGCCAAGATGCAACCTTGCTGCTTTACACCAACCTAGACGCGCCGAATGGCAAAGTTGTCAGCTACAACACTCAGACAGAACAATGGGCTGACGTGATTGCTGAACAAGAACAGCCGTTAGAAATCAGCAAAGGTGGCGGTTATCTGTTTGCGACTTATATGGTAGATGTGCTTTCTAAAGTGCAGCAGTTTAACTACCAAGGTGAGTGGATTCGAGATGTACAATTGCCGGGAGAAGGCACGGCTTATGGTCTGGCGGGTAAAAAAGAAGAAACCACACTTTATTACACATTCACTAACTACGTGACGCCTCCGACGATCTTCTCATTTGATGTCGAATCAGGTGAATCGACACTGTTTCAGGAATCAAAGGCACCGTTCGATCGTAATGAGTATGAATCAAAACAGGTGTTTTACACCTCAAAAGACGGCACGCAAGTTCCGATGATCATTTCATACAAGAAGGGCATTGCACTTGATAGTAGAGCACCAACCATGTTGTATGGTTACGGCGGTTTTAACATCAGCCTCACTCCAATGTTTTCTGGCAATGTAGCCAACTGGCTAGAGTTGGGTGGTATATACGCTGTCGCCAACATGCGAGGCGGCGGTGAATACGGTAAAGCCTGGCACAACGCAGGCACTCAGCAGCACAAGCAAAATGTGTTTGATGACTTTATTGCGGCGGCGGAATACCTGATTGAAAACGACTACACTAGCTCGGATCGCCTAGCGATTCGCGGTGGTTCTAATGGTGGTTTGTTAGTTGGAGCGTGTATGACGCAACGCCCTGAACTATTCAAAGTCGCGCTGCCTGCGGTTGGCGTGCTTGATATGCTGCGTTACCACACGTTTACTTCTGGAGAAGGCTGGAAGTATGACTATGGCACGTCGGAGCAAAGTGAAGCGATGTTCCAATACTTGCTTGGTTACTCTCCTGTTCACAATGTAAAAGAAGGCGTGCAATATCCTGCTACCTTGGTGACAACTGCTGATCACGACGACCGAGTTGTGCCAGCACATTCGTACAAATTTATTGCGGAGCTGCAAGACAAACAGCAAGGCGCTAATCCAGTGTTAATACGCATTGATGTCAATGCAGGTCATGGTGCAGGAATGCCGCTGAGTAAGCAAATTGACCTCACCACAGACGTGTATGCATTTACGTTACATAATATGGGTATTGAGTCGATTTAATGCCCTAGTTGTTCGAAGCTTCTGAGAATAAAAAAATGCCGCGACAGTGTCGCGGCATTTTTCATGGTTGGGGGAACTCAATTCATACTGTTTGCCAGTATTTGAGCCAGGTTGACTAAGTCTGACTCTTGAACCAACCAGTCTCGGCGGCCAAACCGAAAGGCAGCTACGCCATTCTTAAGACAAGATGAATTTATCACCTTTTCTTAATCCTAGTTTATGAATATGAAACTGTGATGAACCTAAGCCGCATTGTGCTGATTTTCACTGTTTTCAAGATCAAATGAGGCATCTATCAGTTTTTTCGTGTAGTCATTTTTAGGGTTTTGGAAAATCTTTTCGGCCGTACCTTGTTCCATGACCTCGCCCTTTTGCATGACTAGAACACGATCAGAGAGTGCTTTAACTACTGATAGATCGTGGCTAATAAACAAGTAGCCAATATTGTGTTTTTTCTGCAAATCTTTCAGAAGGTCAATCACTGTCAGTTGCACCGAGCGGTCTAATGCAGAGGTTGGCTCATCAAGCAGAATAAACGAAGGTTCAAGGATCAGTGCTCGCGCGATAGCAATACGCTGACGCTGGCCTCCTGAAAACTCGTGCGGATAACGGTTGATGGACGCGGGATCTAAGCGGACCTCACGGAGCACGTCGCGCGCTTTCTGCATACGTTCTTTTTTACTCAACATTGGTTGGTGGACAGTTAATCCTTCTGTGATGATCTCGCCGATAGTCATACGAGGAGAAAGCGAACCATAAGGGTCTTGGAATACCATCTGAACGTCTTTTTTCAGCTCAAAACGTTCTTTGTTTGTCAGCAAGGCCATATCTTGGCCTTTATATTCTATTTTGCCAGTTGAGGGCAGTAGACCTATCAAAGCTCGGCCGAGTGTAGACTTACCTGAACCGGACTCCCCAACGATCCCGAGGGTCTCTCCTTGTTTAAGCTCAAGAGAAATGCCTTTTACCGCTTCGAAGTACTCATTCTTGCTCGCAATAAAATGCGACTTTACCAAGAATTTGACTCGTATATCGTCGGCCTTTAAAAGCTGTGTAGCACTTTCGCTAATAGGCTCCTTACTGCCTTTAGGAATCGAGTTGATTAGCATACGTGTGTATTCGTGCTTTGGGTCCTCGAAGAGTGTTTGCGTTTCGCCTTCTTCGACGACTTCTCCTTTACACATCACAATGACACGATCTGCAAAGTGTTTTACGACGCCTAAGTCATGAGTAATAAATAGGATTGCCATGCCCATCTGAGCCTGAATTTCTTTAATCAGGTGCAACACTTCTGCTTGAACCGTGACATCCAACGCTGTTGTAGGTTCGTCGGCGATCAAAATATCGGGCTCGTTAATCAGTGCCATCGCAATCATGATGCGTTGCAATTGACCACCAGAAAATTCGTGTGGGTACTTGTTGTACGCTTTTTCTGGGTTTGGCATATGAACCAATTCAAACAGCTCTAACACCTTTGCTTTTGCTGTTCTTCTGTCGACCGGGCGGTGACACATGATGGCCTCAGCGACTTGGATACCCACCCGCATGTACGGGTTTAGTGAGGTCATCGGCTCTTGAAAAATCATGCCAATGCGATCACCGCGAATACTTTGCATTTCACGCTCTGTTTTATCCAAGATGGAGCTACCCTCAAACATGATGGATGAGCTTTCATGCAAAATAGCGTTGTCTGGCAGTAGTTTCATCAGTGCATTGGTTGATACTGACTTGCCAGAGCCAGATTCGCCAACGATGGACAGCGTCTCGCCTGCTTTTAAATCGAAGCTAACATTCTTTACTGCATCGACGATCCCATCGTTTGTCGTAAAGCTGACTGATAGGTTGTTCACCGAAAGAATGGTTTTAGAAGACATCACAGATCCTTGTGGTTGATAAAGCAAATGATACTCAAGCAATGGACAGCATAAACCTAGCTGGCCTCAATGCTTGAGCTTTAGATTAATTATACAGGTGAGAAGGCGAAGATTTTGCCGAACTCATTGCTTGCAAATGTAAGAACTGCTCATGCGCCCGCGTTACGTGCTCGAGTTCTATCATCCATTGAGCATTACGTTGGGCAGAGCAAAATGCCGCCATGTGAGCTAATAAGTCTTCGCTCTGTTGACCAAGTAGGTGACCTACGCGCTCAATCAGTTCATGGCTCTCTAGCTGCAAAAATTGAAATAGCGCGTAAGTTTGATTGAGTATTGAGAACGCATCATGTTGTAAGCCGAGTTTGTTGAGAATCTCTGATTGCGTCACGCTGGCATCTCTAAGCCCCGTAATGAGACATACAAACTGGCAAGGTTTAGTTTGTGCATTTTCTAGCGCTAAATGAATGTGGTTGGGTAGATTGTTGAGCACGTCGTCATATAAACGATGAGCTTCTGGCCAATGGCCTTGTTCCATCAGTTGCTCCGCTTTTAAGTAGCGCATCCAGCATTGCTCAATATTCATATCCATCTCCACAACATTTGATTTGTTTAGATATTAAATGAAATTGATTATCAATTGCAAGTGCGTGTTAATATCACTTATGTGTTCATAAAATGTCCAATCAATCTAGGGTGGAAGGTAAATCACTTAAAATTAAGCAAATAATCTCTACACTCAAATAACGAAAATAAGAAAAAAGGAAGTGGATATGGCAATACTAAGATTGGAAGCTAAGCAGCTATATTCTGTAGCAGATCTAGAGAATATGCCATGTAAGTCGACCAAGGAGTTACCTCCAATTGATGAAATCGTGGGCCAAGAGCGCGCGCAAAAAGCGGTCGAGTTTGCGATGTCCATCAAAGAGAAAGGGTATAACATCTACGCCATTGGTCAGAATGGGCTAGGTAAACGCACCATGATCTTGCGCTATCTGAATCGCCACCAGCACGATGCAGCAGCCCTGTTTGATTGGTGTTACGTTGCGAACTTTGAGGATACCCGTACACCAAAGGTATTAAAGTTGCCTTGTGGTATCGGAAATAAGCTACGTGTTGATATTGAAGCTTTAATGGGCAAATTATTGAATGCTTTACCCCTAGCATTCGACAATGAAATGTACTTTAGCCGCGCTGAGCGATTAAAAAATCAATTGGCAGCTAAGCAACAAAACGAGCTGGATCGTATTAGTCGAGAGGCAAAAGAAAAGGGCATCAGCCTAACACTGACTACGCAGGGGGATTATCAGTTTGTCGCCATGAACGGTGATGAGCTTCATACGGAAGAGTCTTTTGATGTACTAAGCAAAAAAGAACAAGAGCAATTCAGCGATGCTATTGATGAACTCGAAGTGCGATTGCGCTCGATGGTTCGTGAGCTTACGGAGTGGGAAGAGACATACAGCGATAAAATCAAAAAGCTCAATGATGAAGTGACGCTTGATGTGATTACTCACTTCATCAAAAAACTCAAAGTGGATTACGCGCAATATTCCGAAATCAAAACCTACTTAACTGAGCTGCAAAAAGATATTGTTGAAAACGCAGATATCTTCCTTGACCAAAGTGGCGAGCAAGGCGAAATTGCGACGGCATCCTTGGATAAAAAATTGCCACGTCGTTATAAAGTGAACGTCTTGGTAAGCCGTAAAAGCAGCGAATTTCCTATCGTTGTTGAAGAAAATCCCAATTATCATTCACTCTTCGGGTCGATTGAGACTGCCACTTTCAAAGGAACGGTGTTTACCGACTTCTCGCTGATTCGTGCAGGGAGCTTGCATAAGGCGAATGGCGGCGTTCTATTAATGGATGCTCAGAAAGTACTTGAACAGCCTTACGTTTGGGATGGTTTGAAGCGCGCATTGCGTGCTCGTCAATTGAGTTTTACGTCTCTAGAAAAAGAGGTCACATTGACGGGGGCGGTATCACTCGATCCTGAACCGATTCCGCTTGATATCAAAATTATCTTATTTGGTGATTACCGAACTTACCAATTACTCCAACATTACGATCCAGAGTTCAGCGAGTTGTTCCGTGTGACGGCAGATTTCGAAGACGAAATGAAACGTACGCCGGAGTCTGAGCTGCATTACGCGCGCTTTATCTCTAGCGTGGTGCATGACAACAATATGCTGCATTGCGATCGCAAAGCCATTGCTCGGATCATCGAATACAGCTCACGTTTGTCTGGCGACCAATCCAAGCTATCTCTACATTCGGCTAATATCGCCAACTTGCTTCGAGAGTCGAACTACGTGGCTCGTCAAGCCAACTCCAACATGATCCGTATTGGGCATGTTGAAGAGGCGCTCAATAACCAAGAAATGCGAGTAAGCCGATTACGCGATAACGTAATGGAAACCTTTATTAACGGCACAACGCTGATTCGCACCGAAGGAGAAGCCGTAGGCCAAGTGAACGCACTTTCGGTATTGAGCACTAGTGACTACATGTTTGGTGCACCGAATCGCATCACAGCGACGACGTGTTACGGTGATGGGGATGTTATCGATATCGAGCGCAGCGTGGATTTGGGTGGCAGTATTCACTCTAAGGGCGTAATGATTTTGTCTGCCTACTTATCTTCCGTATTTGGTAAAACGGCACGAGTGCCATTAACGACAACCATTACCTTTGAGCAATCTTACGGTGGTGTTGATGGTGATAGTGCCAGCATGGCTGAGTTATGTGCGGTTGTGTCTGCTTTTTCAAAGCAACCAAATCGACAAGACATTGCGATAACAGGGTCGATGAATCAATTTGGTCAAGCTCAGCCTATTGGTGGCGTAAACGAAAAGATCGAAGGCTTTTATGATGTGTGTGTAATTAAAGGTCGTCATGACGGGCAGGGGGTCATTATTCCGCGCTCTAATGTTCACAATCTAATGCTTCGTTCCGACATCGTGAAAGCAGTCGAAAAAGGCGAGTTTAATATTTGGGCGATTGACCATGTTACTGAAGCTATCGAATTGTTTACGGGGAAAGTTGCTGGTGAGCCAACCGATGAAGGCTCTTATCCAATCGATACCATTTTTGGCCTTGCTCAAGCTAAGCTCAATTCGTTGAGAAAATAGGCTGAAACCGTCCTAAATGTGAATGTATCTCATCATAAGTGATCATAATTTATCATAACGACAATATCCCGACGCCACTGTCGGGATATTGTCAATAACAGATTGAAAATGGAGAGTTTTTGTACTAGACAAAAGTGTGATCGACCTCTAATATTCGCCACTTGTTTATTCGTCTGGGATTTATCCCGTCGCAAGGAAGCATAGATATTCAAACTGCCGAAAAGTAACGTTGTTATAGGCACTGCTCGAGTTTGTTTGGATATAGACATCACGCATACAACTGAGGCCCTGTCATGCAGTTATCACTGAAAAATTTGTCAGTACGAACGCAAATTTTGGTTCCGGTATTATTTACCGCGATTGTTTTGTTTATTGCTCTTTGGATTACTAAAAACAATCTTCAAGCAGAGCAAGATGTTATTGCTTCCAACCAAGAATCTTTGGTTTTTCACAAAGACACATTGGCGAGTATTGACGACCAAATTTACCCTCTGCGCATAAGCGCGGTTTACGCTATTTACGATGCTTCTCGTCGTGAGAATTTTCTAACCGAATTGAAAGAAGGCTTAAAGCAAGTTGATGCCGATTTAAGCGCAATTGAAGCCCGAAACCTATTCCGTGACGATGCCGTTAAAGTTCGCCAAGCAATTGAATCCTATGTGCGATATTCAGAGCGCTCAGTTGCTTTCTTCAACCAATACGATCAAGGTTTGAAATCGGATAGCGAGTACCGTGCATTTGTCAAAGAGTATCGCAATGTTGGCCGAGAAATGGTCCAACAAATTAACACACTATCAAAGCATGTAAACGAGCAAGCTGAACAATCTACTATCAGAAGTCATCAGCAAAATGAACGTGTGCAAAATAACGCTATGTTGACGGTTTTAGCGGTATTTGCTTTCTCATTGATAGGCGCTTGGTTCCTATCTGGCATGATTGTTACACCAATCCAAAAGCTGCAAGAAGTGATGCGTCAGTTAGCAATGGGTAATCTATCAGTACGTGCAGATGTCGATGGGGACAATGAGATCTCTAAGCTGAGCAAAGATGTAAACCAAACCGCAGAGCAGTTATACAACACTGTGGACCAGTTAACCCGTATTAGTGAGGAAGTTGCATCTGCATCGACCGAATTGGCTGCGGTAATGACGCAAGCGGAAGCGAACGCTCAACAAGAGTTGGCGGAGATCGAGCAAGTTGCATCTGCGGTTAACGAGCTTGCAAGCACTGCGAATAATGTGAGTGATAACGCGACCTCTGCTGACGCAACCGCGCGTGAAGCTGATGGACTTGCTCAATCAGGTTTGGCTATCTTCCAAGAAAGTGCGGAAGCAAGTGCGCAAATGTCTCAAGCATTGAACGATGCAGCGCAAGTTGTTTTGCGTCTAAAAGAGCAATCTGTACAGATCAACGATGTTATTGAAGTGATTCGCGGTGTATCTGAGCAGACCAACTTGCTAGCATTGAATGCTGCGATTGAAGCGGCGCGAGCTGGTGAGTCTGGTCGTGGTTTTGCGGTAGTAGCTGATGAAGTACGCATGCTAGCAGCGCGTACTCAAGACTCGACACAAGAGATCCAAACGATCATTGAAGAGCTTCAAGCGCAGTCTGGGCTGGCGAATGACAGTATGCAAGTCAGCCTTGATATGCTTAGCCGCAACAACGAGCTGACGCAACAAGCGAATGAAGCGTTGGTTGGAATTACCGAGTCGGTCGCCAACATCAACGATTCAAACACGCAAGTAGCAACCGCAGCCGAAGAGCAGTCTCAAGTTACTCAAGATATCAATCGCAACGTGGTTAACATGTCGGAGCTTGTAAACCAAAACGTAGCGGGCATCAGCCAAAGTGCAAGTGCGAGTACTGAGCTTTCATTACTTGCAGAGAAGCAGAAAGAGCAATTAAGTTTCTTTAAGCTTTAATTCATCATCTACTTATCAAATCTCTAAATCCCTGAGTGAATGCTCAGGGATTTTTTTGTTTGTAATAATCGGATTTATTATCAATAAGTCTATCTAAAACAGTCAGTTAATAAGATTTTTTTTGCGGGCAATATCACGTTTTGTGATATTGTTTTTACATTTTTTTCGTCAATTTTTTTTTGACGCGAACATTTTTTTTAACTCAACCGATAACTTGATGGTTGAGAGGTATTCATATCGTCATTTTAAGTGGTGTTTTCTTCTATAAGTGCTGTTTATTCAACACGTTGCGTGAAAAATAACAGCTGCTACTATGCCGCCAGTTTTCTCGTTGGTACAGAAAAGTCCTGTTTTTCTGGTGAGAAAACACATATAAAACAATGATATGGAAAATAACAATGAAATTAAAAACTTTAGCTGTAGCAGTGGCGCTAATGGCATCAGGATCTCAAGTTGTCGCTTCAGAACTATACAACCAAGATGGCACTTCTCTTGAGATGGGCGGCCGCGCTGAAGCGCGTCTTTCTATGATGGATGGTAAGGCAGAAGACCGTACTCGCATCCGTCTTAACTTCCTAGGCAAACAGGAAATCAATGAAAACCTATACGGCGTTGGTTTTTGGGAAGGTGAGTTTGTAACTGAAACTTATGATGTATTTGATTCTAAAGGTAACAAAGTTGGTGAGACAGACAGTCTTGAAACTCGTTACGCTTATGCGGGTCTGGGTGGCAAATACGGTGAAGTAACTTACGGTAAAAACGACGGCGCACTAGTGGTTCTTACTGACTTTACTGACATTATGGCTTACCACGGTAACACAGCAGCACTTAAACTGCCGGTTTCTGACCGTACAGATAACATGCTGTCTTACAAAGGCCAATTCGAGCAACTAGCTGTACGCGCTAGCTACCGTTTTGCTGATCGCACAACAGATGCACAAGGCTTTACAGACAACGAGGAAGATGGCTTCTCTCTATCTGGTGTTTACGCGTTTGCTAACACTGGTTTTGAACTAGGTGCTGGTTACGCAGATCAAAACGACAGCGATGAGTTCATGCTGGTAGCTGCATACTCTGTAGGTGACTTCTACTTCGCTGGTAACTACACTGGCGCGGATATGGATGTTGCAGGTAAGACTTTTGATTACAAAGGCTACGAACTAGCCGCTGCTTACACTATGGGTCAAACTGTATTCACTTCTACGTTCAACAAAGGTGAACTAGAAGACGCAGATACTGTAGAAAACCTAGCTGTTGATGTAACTTACTACTTCAAGCCTAACTTCCGTGGCTACGCATCATACAACTTCGATCTAATGGATAACGAAGGCGCGGCTGAAAAAGATGAGCTAGCGCTAGGTCTACGTTACGACTTCTAAGTCATGACTCTTATCTAAGATACTGCCTTATTCTTAGTAAATAAAACCCCTTACTGAAAAGTAAGGGGTTTCTTGTTTTCTAGCACTTCAAAGCTTCTTGATAAGCGATAGGGGTTATCAAATCTATCTTTTTAGTGTGAGCTTAGTACCATCAAATTTGAGGTGACTGAGGAGGTTTTTAGCGTTGTTTTTACCAACCTCATCAAACTCCATTCCGTAGCGAGCATAGTGCGTTGATTTTTGTAAATTACAAATACGACCTCGCAACGGCGCTAGCATACGACTTTCTCCGGGCATAGTTAGATCCAATGAAACGTGGTCACCAACCTGAAGTGGTCGGCTCATCGGTGATGTTACAAAACGACAGCCACTACGAGATAAATCTCTTATTTCGCATTCAGTTCGATAGGCTTCTAAACAAACACGCGCTCTCAAATTTACTTCGTAACGCACTTCTTTGCGAAGCTGAAAGACCTGCATAGTGTTGGGTAGGTCTAGCACCAAAATTGGGTACGGATCGCCTAGTCGATGCTGTAATTGGGCCCGAAATGGGATAACGGCCCCTTCACCTCGATGAGAGTAGGCTTTTACATTGATCCAAAAGCCTTCTTGAAAATAGAACTTCAAGTCTTCATCGGAGATGTTCGGAACCTCTATCAATGCAGTATTATTTGAGTGACAGCCAACAAATGTGCTGGTTGTAATAAACTTTGTACCAACGGGGGTGGTGACGTTTAAGCTCACTTCACTGCCATGTTCGACCATTGCCATTGCATCGGTGCTATTTAATGTACTTGCCTGACGTTCTGGTGCCTTCTTGCTTTGCAGAGGTAGCTTGCCGTCTCTGGCAATTGGGCTCATATTTCTCATTATAATTGTCGTACCTGATGTGAGAAGGTAATCGCGTGAGGCGAAGCAGCACTCCCGCATGGTATCGATTTTATTCAGTGATATAGTTTGATTCAATCAATCTGTAACAAAAATTAGAGAGCAAGATATGCATAAAGTAACTCATGAAGCCACGAATAGTACATTCTGGGTTGATTTAGAGCAGGGCTATAAAGCCAAGTTGATTTACCAGCTTGAGGGTAATGTCATGCACATTACATCAACGGTTGTTCCTGAAGCACTGCGAGGTAAGGGGTACGGAAAAGTGATGATGGAAGCGGTGTTGCCAGAAATTGAGTCACTCGGTTATCAAATCAAACCAGTTTGCCCATATGTTATTCACTACATGGAGAAGAACCAAACGTGGTCACATCTGCTCGCATGATGAGTAACAACCACCAACGCTACCAAACTATTGGCCAGGAACTCAATCTCGGTAATTACCGCTCTGTAGAAGTCATACAATCGCTATGGGGAGGCTATGGGGAGTTAGTCCGAGTTACTTATTCAACTCGTTCGGTGATCATTAAGCATGTAAAACTCCCTAAGCCTTCAGAGCATCCTAGAGGCTGGAATACGGACCGTTCTCATCAAAGAAAGCTGCACTCTTATCAGGTGGAAGTGAATTGGTATGAGCATTTTTCCGGAGGGGTGGATACTCGCTGCCGAGTACCACAAGGTCTAAAAACGTTCCAATCGGAGAATGAATGGCTTATTGTGATGGAAGATCTCGCCGAGGTGGGCTTTCCAAAAGTCATCACAGATGCACAGCTAGAGCATCTACAAGCCTGCCTCACTTGGTTGGCGAACTTTCATACGCGATACATCGATGTTCGTTCGGATAAGTTGTGGCATACCGGAACATACTGGCACTTAGCAACCAGACCCGACGAGCTTGAAGCATTGCAAGACACTGAGCTACAAAATGCGGCTCAATTGATTGATCAAACGCTTTCGCAAGCTAAGTTTAAAACACTAGTACATGGTGATGCCAAATTGGCGAACTTCTGTTTTGATGAAGAAGAATCAAGCGTTGCTGCGGTTGACTTTCAATACGTTGGATGTGGGTGTGCAATGAAAGATGTGGCACTGTTTATGAGTAGCGCCGTTAAGCCAGAACGTTGTGCAGAGATGGAAGTTTGGGTTTTGGATACGTATTTTGCTCAGTTGCAACACGCGCTAATGGTCTATCAACCGAATCTTGACCCTAATGAAGTCGAGCGTGAATGGCGTCCTTTGTTTGCTGTGGCTTGGGCAGACTTTCAGCGATTTGTGAAAGGTTGGAGTCCCGACCACTGGAAGATCAATCCCTACACAGAAGCATTGACTCGCAGAGCGTTGGCTTACTTACGAAAGTGAGTCGAAGTTTAAAAAGAAAAGCCTCCAATTAGTAGGAGGCTTTGTTTTATCTTTGGCCCGGTCTGATGCGCGCCATGTAATAGGTATTGATGAATTCACCATCACGGAAGGAACCGTCAATCGCTTCACCCTCAATTTGAAATCCATGCTTTTTATAAAGCCCAATGGCGGCGTCGTTATCGGCATTGACCTCTATCTGAATTCTTCTCACATTTAACCAGTTATCTGCTAGTTCAGTGACTGTTTCTATCAATTTGCTACCAATACCGAGTCCGTGGAAACTATCATGTACTCCGATGCCAAACGATGCCGTGTGCATCGTTCTTGGACGTAGAGAGTGGTGAAAGCCAATATTTCCGACGACTTTACCATCTATTTCAGCGACATAGCTATAAACACCATCAGGTATGTTTGACAATCTTTTCACCCACATCGCGAGCGAAGGCTTTGGGAGTTGCAGGGTTTCACGTTGTGCTTTTGGTTGTGAATAGATTTCTACGAGTGCCGCTGCGTCTTCGACGGTCGTTGGACGTACGATAATTTCCATGCATCTCTCCTTCGCTTTTTAGTTTTAATTTTTAATCTAACCACAGTTTTCTTATTTGGATAGTGTTTTTTTATGTTTAATGGATAAATACCTTTTAAATTAGCTTGTTATGATGTCTTTTTTTGAATTTTTAGTAGTGATTTGTCATCGAATTGAACGAGTAGATTGCAAAGCTGTTGAATTATTGTACTGAGAATAGCGCGTACTGCAGAGTATAGTGGTGAATTTCATGTCGCAGTAAATAAACGCATTTAGTCAAACTGTGACGACGGCACTGTGTGTCAGTTGACTTGAATCAATAGAGGATGGAGTTACCTCCTATGAGGTATAGGGAAACGACACGTTTAGGGCTATTTATGCTTAACTTGATAAGGGAGTTTTGTTGAGGAATAGCATGAAATCCTCTCAGTCTAAAATATCGCAAAGTCGGCGCCGATTTTTGCGTGATACAGCTCGAACTGCGGCTGGTGTTGGCGCAGCTGCGTGTGTATTGGGCTTACAATCGCTACAAAGCCAAGCTCGAGAAACCAAAGGTGTGCCTATTCGTCCGCCTGGTGCATTGCCGGAAGGCGATTTCGAATCAACTTGTATTCGATGTGGCTTGTGTGTTCAGGCATGTCCTTACGATACCCTGAAACTTGCGACATTACTTTCACCCGTCGCGACTGGCTCACCTTACTTTACTGCACGCGATATTCCCTGCGAAATGTGCGAAGACATTCCTTGTGTTGTCGCTTGTCCGAGTGGGGCGTTGGATCCGAAACTAACCGATATTGATGATGCTCGAATGGGTACAGCGGTTCTTATTGACCATGAAACTTGCCTTAACTGGCAAGGGTTACGATGCGACGTTTGTTATCGCGTTTGTCCGCTGATTGATGAAGCCATCACATTAGAGATGGTTCACAACGACCGAACCGGTTATCACGCCAAACTTATCCCAACAGTGAATTCCGAAGTGTGTACCGGATGTGGTAAGTGTGAACAAGCGTGCGTGTTGGATGTCGCTGCTATTAAAGTCGTCCCGACGGATTTGGCGAAAGGCAAAGTGGGCAGCCACTACAATTTTGGTTGGAAAGAGATCGACAAACCACTCGAAAATATCCTCCCTAGTGAGACGCCTGTGCCGGAAGGTGCGCTTGAATCGCTAAAAGGAGGTAAGTAATGGCAAAGAATTTAGCTCAAAATGCTGGCAAAGAAGCGCTTGAAAAGCTTGGTTGGTGGCGCGCGCATCGGTTTTTGATTTTACGTCGGCTATGTCAGTTCACCATCATTGCGCTATTTATGGCTGGGCCGACGCTGGGAATTCTAACTGGTAATCTGTCATCAAGTATGTTGCTCGATACCGTGCCGTTAAGTGACCCGTTAATTGTGCTTCAAGCTTTGGCGACAGGGCATGTTCCGGAGTTTAATGCGTTGTTAGGCGTAGTGATTGTCGTGGTGTTTTACGCGATTTTGGCGCCGCGCGCATTTTGTGCTTGGGTGTGCCCGTTGAACATCGTGACAGACTTGGCGGCGTGGTTGCGTCGAAAGCTCAACATTAAAGCGAGCTATCGTTGGTCTCCCGTGATTCGTTATTGGCTGATCCCTGTTTTGATGTTGGGCAGTGCGCTGTCTGGCGCAATTCTTTGGACATGGTTAGATCCAGTGGCGGCACTGCATCGCGGGTTGGTGTTTGGTATGGGCGCAGGTTGGGTGTTGATCGCCCTGGTGTTCGTGTTGGATTTACTCTTGGTTGAGCATGGGTGGTGTGGGCACTTATGTCCACTGGGGGCTACCTATGGAGTGATAGGCCGAAAAAGCCTGTTGCGGGTTACTGCTGTTCGCCGCGAAGATTGCACCAAATGCATGGATTGCTTTTACGTTTGCCCAGAACCAGAAGTGCTTCGGCAGCCTTTGAAAGAGGGAGATCGTCGAGTTATGGATCAAAACTGCATTAGCTGTGGTCGTTGTTTGGATGTATGTCCAGAACATGTGTTTGAATTTAAAAATCGCTTATCAGTAAAAGTCATTGATTAAGCCACTGAGCACATTTACTCATGCTTTATTTCTCTTGATACTTGAACATCGCGCTTAGCCAAGGAGTTAAGCGCGATGTTTATCTTCATAACAATATTCCTCAGCCATATCTGCTTGCTCTGGGCTGAAAATAATAATGATATTGCGAATTTGTTACATTTAAAGCTATGATGATGCCTTCATATTTAAAGGAAACATCATGACTACCTCATCGCACGGCTGGAGAACGCCGCAAAATTTCCTCCTGTTAATTTCCATTATCGTGCCCATTGCTTTTTCTACCTGGATGGCGTTGTTGAACAACTTTGTTATCGAGAAAGCAAACTTTGATGGTGCCGACATAGGCCTATTGCAAAGTGTGCGTGAAATTCCGGGTTTTTTGGCCTTTACCGCCGTGTTTGTATTGCTGTTTATCCGAGAGCAACGCTTTATGCTCGTCTCTTTGGCGATGCTTACGCTTGGTACGGCATTAACAGGTTATTTTCCCACTTTGTACGGTCTACTTTTTACAACCTTGTTAATGTCCACCGGCTTCCATTACTTTGAAACACTCAAGCAGTCTTTGTCTTTACAATGGCTATCTAAAGAAGAAGCGCCAGAAATGCTGGGTAAGTTTATTTCTGTTGGAGCTTTGGCTTCTCTGTTTACCTACGGCGCCATTTGGGTTTCGCTCGAACAGCTCAAACTTGATTTTAAAACGGTCTATTTAATGGCTGGTGGTTTAGGTTTTGTGCTCATTTTGGTGATGGCATTTGCCTTCCCACAATTTAAGACAAAAGTGCCTCAGAACAAGAAGCTCATCCTACGTAAACGTTACTGGTTATACTATGCGCTTACGTTTATGAGTGGAGCACGCCGTCAGATTTTCACGGTATTCGCTGGCTTCCTGATGGTAGAGAAGTTTGGCTACTCCGCCGCAGATATTACGTTGCTGTTCCTGATTAACTATGTCTTTAACTTCTTGTTTGCGAAGCGAATAGGCCGTTTTATCGGCGTTGTTGGTGAGCGCAAAGCGTTGATGTTTGAATACGTCGGTTTGATCTTCGTGTTCGTCGGGTACGGTTTGGTGCAAACGGCAGAGTGGGCGGCAGCATTGTATGTTGTCGATCATTTATTTTTCGCGTTAGCGCTTGCGATTAAAACCTACTTCCAGAAAATTGCCGACCCAGCAGATATGGCGTCGACCGCGGGTGTTGCGTTTACGATTAACCATATTGCGGCGGTTGTAATACCTGTTACGTTTGGTGTGATTTGGCTGGTTTCACCTGCTAGCGTATTTTACATCGGCGCTGGTATGGCAGCAGTGAGCTTGCTGTTGTCACTCAATATTCCAGCGAAGCCGGAAGAAGGCAACGAAACTCGCTTGTTGAAGTGGAGTTAAGTTGGCACTCACTATCTAATCATTAAAGCGAATACCTGTAATTAGACTCGCTAAAAAGGGTGCTTATGCGCCCTTTTCTTTTGATTGCAAAGAGATAATCCCTCCAATGGTTGTCAATGCATGCCACGTCCGTTAGGGTTTAGAACTAAGTATTTCGAAATAACTTGGGCATAACTGACGCGAAACAATAAGAGGGGAGCTATACAGTGCAGATACATGGCAGAGAGTTGGATTTAGATCTAGGAAGCCGTCACATCGTTATTCAGCGCCGCTATGAGGCGTTAGGTGCTGCAAACGACCTACTCATTGCTATTTGGTTTTTAATTGGTAGCTTTTTCTTTTTGAATGATTCGTTGATTGAAAGTGGTACTTGGCTTTTCATCGTGGGCAGTGCGCAGTTGATCATTAAGCCCCTGATAAAACTGATGAGTTTAGTTCATGTTGGTCGTTTAAATAAGCAACTTTCTGGCACATCAGCGAGCCGCTGAAATTACCGCTTCTTTTGAACACTCGCAAGCAAGAAGCCAACAGGCGAGTTATCGAGGGGAAAGCGGGAAGATAACGTGTTCGCAATACTAAGCACGTTATCTTCTGTTTGAAGCTTAAGAATTTAGAACGGATACCAGAACAGTTGTGTGTCGATAACACGCTTGCTGATCGCCGCAATCACTATCACCGCAATCCCAGCCATGCAGATCATATCGGTTTTGGTCAGTGGTTTTAAGCTGTACCAAGTGCGAGAGGAGTGGCGGCCAAAACCACGTAGCGTCATCGCGTTTGAGATTTGATCGGCTCGGTCTAAACTAGAGAAAATCAGAGGTCCAAGAATCTTCGCGACGTTCTTCATACGAGTGAACAACGGAGCCTTCTTGCTCAGTTCTACTCCGCGTGCTTGTTGCGCGTGCATGATGTTAACAAAGTCCTTTTTCACTTCCGGCAAGTAGCGCAGCGTTAAGCTTACGGCATAGGCGATTTTGTAAGGCACACCCAAGCGGTTCAAGCTGGCTGAAAACTCCGTCGGGTGAGTGGTAAATACAAACACCAACGCGATTGGAAACATGCTGAAGTACTTCAACGTCACTGTTACTAGGTAAAACAATGTCTCTTGAGTGAGCGAGTAATTACCGGGTAACGAGAGTAAAACCGTTGATGAACCCATGAACTCAGTACCTTGTTGCGGTACTAACGCGAACATAAACAGGGCATTGATCAGTAATACCGTGCCTGTACCGAATAACAGCGGTTTGTAGACATGAAAGGGCACTTTGGTCATTTTCAATAAGCCCAAACCCAGCACGATCAACAGCGCGATGATTCGCAAGTCAAATGTGGTCAATACCACCGTTACCCAAGCAATGAAAAGCAAGAACTTAGTAATGCCATTCAACTTATGAAGTGGCGATTGGGTATCGATGTAGTTGATACCAAACTTCATTTTGTTGTCTTTCATGCCACTGCTTTCTCTGGTTGGTTTACTTCGTCGCTTTTTTGTTGGCGGTGCGCTTTTCTACATTGATAAAATGCTGCATAAAGCCATTGGTGTCCTCGATACCAACTTTCGTAGCCAACTCAAACAAACTTGTGGTAGTGAGGTTTGCTTGGTCTAGTAGCTCTGGACTGCTGAATACCTGCGTCATTGGTGCATCCGCGACTAATTTACTGTCTGCAATCACGATAGAGCGCGTGGTGTATTCCAGCACTAAATGCATGTCATGAGAGATGATCATCACGGTTACGCCCAACTCGCGATTGAGCTTTTCGATGAAACTCAGCATAGACGTGTAGTTTCGATAGTCCTGACCTGCCGTCGGTTCATCAAGGATCAGAAGCTCTGGTTCCAATACCAAAATTGACGCAATGGTTACGCGCTTTTTCTGGCCGTAGCTCAATGCTTCGATTGGCCAGTGACGGTATTTGCTCAAACCGCACAGCTCAAGGACTTCAAGTACTTTAGCTTCGATTTGTTTCTCTTCAACGCCACGATTACGGAGGCCGAAGGCCACTTCGTCGAAAATCATGTGATGGGAAATCATGTGATTCGGGTTTTGCATCACCACGCCCACTTTCTGGCTGCGCTCGAAGATGGTCAGTTCGTTAAGATCTTGACCATTCATACTCATTGAGCCGCTATCCGCTTCAATAACGCCCATAATCAGTTTGGTGATGGTCGATTTACCCGAGCCATTTTTGCCAAGTACAGAGACAAACTCGCCACGCTTGATGTCAAAACTCACGTCTTCTAACGCGTTTTTCTCACCGTCGTAAGAATAGGTGAGGCCACGGACTTCAAGCAAAGTCTCGGCTGGCGTTTTGGGCGGTTGTGCTTTTGAACCATCAAACCATGCTTGTACTGCCGGTTTATATTGCTCCAACGGTAAGGTAGTTAAGCTAGAAGGTTTTGCATCGCCCTCAATCGAGCAGCCTGCTTCTTTCAGTGCTGAAATATAAAGCGGTTCGCGGATGCCGTAATTTTCTAGCAGAGGCGACGCTAAAATTTCATCTGGCGTTGTATCGGCAATGATTTCGCCGCTTTCCATCAAGATAATACGGTCAACGGAGCAATGCAGAACGTCCTCAAGACGATGCTCAATAATTACGATGGTTTTACCCGTTTCGCGGTGTAGATCATCGATGATCTCGATGGTTTTTTTACCCGTTTTAGGGTCAAGCGCAGCTAGTGGTTCATCAAACAAAAGGATATCGACGTCATCGACGAGAATGCCCGCCAAAGAAACACGCTGTTTCTGCCCGCCAGATAAATCGTGGGGTGAGCGTTCTAGCATCTGTTCCAAGTCGACCATTTTGGCCGTGGCTTTGACCAATGGGTACATGTCGATATTTGAAGTTAGCTGGTTTTCCAGCGCAAATGCAATGTCTTCGCCAATGCTCAAACCGACAAATTGGCTGTCCGTATCTTGCAGTACGGTGCCAACTTGCTCAGTGTATTGGTGCATGTCGAAAGGGGCGGTGTCTTGACCATTGATGGTCAATGTTCCACTGGTTTCCCCTTTGATTGCGTGTGGGATCAGTCCGTTAAGACATTGCCCAAGGGTAGATTTACCACTACCACTTGGACCGATAATGACGATTTTCTCTCCTTTCTCTATCCTTAGATTGATATTTTTTAGCGTCGGTTTGTCCAGCGACTCATATCTAAAAGAGAAGTTAGAAAATTCGATTGTCATTCGACATTAAGCCTCTGTTAAGTTACGGCTTTGCTTGTTACGTTTAGCGACAGACTTAAGAATGAAGAAGCCAACAATAGCAATAAGAATGGTGTTACCGATCGCGATAATAGAAAGCTGGGTAAACACTTTAGTGAACGGTTCTGCGTATAAAATCGTGTCGAGGAATGCAGAGCAACCGTAACCAAATACGTTGCCTAATAGCGCAAGTACTACGAATAACGCGAAGTCTTTCATATTGAAATCACCTTTCTCCAAACGGTAGCGCGTTAGAGAAGGGAATAGACCGATAATCAAACCAACAATACCTGAACCAAGTACCCAAGTGAGCCATACGCCCCAACCTGCAAATAGGTCAGTAACCCAGTGACCAATAAAACCAACCAAGAAGCCAACAAGTGGTCCAAATAGTACTGAGAACAATGCTAATACTGCCATTGCTGGTTTTAGCGTTGTGTTTGCAAACACAGGGATGCCAAACATAGGTAAGCCGCCGATACCGTAAAGAGCAGCACCGATTGCAATAACCACAACAGTTTTAGCGGAAAGATTCATAGATAACCTCAGTTCAATAGTCGATTTTAAAGAACGTTCATTTATATTGTTGGAAAGCGTTAGTTATTTGATTGTGTAACATATATTCAAAACAACCAAGCTGCTTATTGTTTGCTCTATTTTTCTTCAGGAAATGTGTGATTTGATTCACGCATCCCTTTGACTGGCTTTGGTTTTAGCAAGCATTAAAAATAAGGCGCGCATTATACAGAATATTAATAAAAGTGGGAATGCTATCTATCTGGATGGCTAGAATGAATCAGGGGCTGATCGTCAGCCCCTGATTACACGGTTTGATGTTATTTTTACCAATAAATGAATGCGCTATATGTTCATTAATGGTCGAGGTATAAATAGTTCTGCCAGCTCTTCATACGAATAAGCACTTTGCGCATCACTGATACGTGAGTAAAGCTGTCTGAATAAACTGCAACTTCAACCGCAGTACCCATTGGTAGGTGGTATCCACTCAAGTCGTCGGTAATTTTCAGCTTCGCAAAAACACGTCCGCTCGTGCGCAAGGCATCAGTCCCAAGCAGAGCGCCTCGCGCTTGAATTTGGCTTTCACCAATGGCTGGAATCACGTCAATGACTTCGCCACGGAACACTTTGCCCGGAATTGCGCGGAACATAAATTCTGCTTCAAAGCCTGGCTTCAAGCGTTGTAATGAGTTCTGTCTGAATGCCGCGGTGTACGTAATGTCTTCGGTATGTACGAAGGTCATTGCCGGGGCAAGTGGCAACGGCACAGCCATAACACCAGGACGCAAAGCCAATTGCGTAACGTAACCATCGGTTGGCGCACGAACGACGGTTTGCTCTAGGTTAAACTCTGCTTTACGCAGCTCGGCAAGAAGTTGCGCGACTTGGGTATTTTCGCCTCCGATTTCAGAGTCCAGAGCGATTTGAGCTTGTTCTTGTTGCAAAATCGCAACGTCTAACATGGCTTCTGCCGCTTTATACGCTTGGCGTCGAGTATCCAAATCTTGTTCAGTAAACGCGCCACGATCAAAGCCCCTTTGATATCGGCTAAATTCCCTTTGTGCTTTATCTCTGTCCGCTTGCGCTTTCAATACAGCAGCTTCTGCCTCTCTTAGATCAGACTCTAAGCCCAACGCACCTTGGCTTGCTTCTTTGACTTTCGCTTCCAGGCGAGCAACTTCTGCTTCAAAAGGCACAGGATCGATTTTGAAAAGAATATCGCCCGTTTTGAGCGGTTGGTTGGCCTGGACTGGCACTTCCACCACGCGGCCACGCACGCCAGAGACGATAGGCGTAGTCGGGAACACTTGGTTACCCAATTGAGTAAATGGGTGGTTGTAGTTCATAAGCAGCACGAGTGTGCCCACTAACACTACGCCGCCAAGTACGGCGGTTGGAACGGTCCATTTGTTTAGAGGAATATTGAAAATTTTAAAAATGGCAATACAAAGAGCTGCGTAAGTCAGAATCAGCAATAAGTCCATTATTCGTCCTCTTTACTTTGTTCAGGCAAAGGCTTTTGCTGAATCTTTTGTTGTTTCAACATCGATACTTCGTTTTTGAGTTCGTTGACTTCATCGATGAGTTCTTCAAGGCGGTGATGAATGTCGTGTGTTTCTTGTTCTAGTTGTTTAAAACCCCAGCCGCGTTCCTTGCGCCATAATGTTGCCCAGATCCATAAAAATGGCCACAGCGCATGCAAAGTGAAAAGGCTGACCCAGCCAGCGTAGTGAATTGCGTCTTGGTGCGGGTGCTCTCTCTCTTTGGCGATTTCATATGGAATATCATGGATGACAATGATTCCGTAAAAGATCACTAAAGCAACGAAGATGAGTAACCCAAGTGCAAAATAGTCTAGAAACATCTTACCTACCTGTGCGTATTGCGAAATGGAAAATCTACGTAAATTAACAATTTAAGTATTTGTCTTAACTACAGATGAATCAAGCGGTTTTTATGTAGGAATTATGTTTATGCGATGTAAGTATCCACTGATGTTTATTGGCAGTTAAGGTGTTGCTGAGTACTTATTTAAACAAGCAGTGAAGTGATATAGGAAGGATAAGTAAAAAGTATACTAAAGCCCCAGGTGTCAACCGGGGCATGGTTTAAAGTTCGGTACAGACTTGGTTTCTGCCATTGGCTTTGGCGCGATAAAGAGCTTTGTCTGCACGATAAAAAGTTCGCTGAGTATTCTCGCCTTCTCGATGCAAGGTAATCCCTATGGATACGGTCAGCCCCCGTTCACCAAGAATATCGTCCCAACCATATTGATAAATCCGTTCACGATAATTCTCGGCATGCATTTCTGCGCGTTCCAGTTGGGTATTCTCAAGGATCACGAGGAACTCTTCACCACCAAATCGTACGCACGATGCGCCTTTAAATCTGAAGTAGGACGCCAGTTCCTGTGACACACTTTTGATCGCTTTGTCGCCCACCAAGTGGCTTAGTTCGTCATTGATGGATTTGAAGTGATCGATATCGATGACCATCAATGCAAATGCAGTATCGTGCAGAAGTAGATCTTTTAGTTTAACTTCTAACCAGCGTCGGTTGTGTAAAGACGTAAGTGGATCGGTAAAGACGTCCTGCTGTAGCTGAGCAACAGTATTTTTATGCTGCTTGGTGGTTTCTTTTAGTTCTTTGTTTTCTAGCTCTGACAAAATGAGTTTGAGTTGTAACTCAAAGCGTGAAAGTCGGCGTAGTTGAGCAGACCCTAACTCACCGATCGGAATATGTTTTACAAGATCACATTCGATTCTGTGCGCTTTTTTTTCACAATTTAATGCTTCTTGATACAACCCTTGAGAGGCGTAAACTTGACTCATCGCGTTATAAAAATGCTGAGTAACGATAGGAGATAGCTGCTTTTGAATCCTTTTACTGATGGAGTCCAGCGTTAAGTTAGCTAAAGAAGTGTGCCCTACACCGTTTAGACAATACGCAGTCTCAATTTTGACCATCGTGGATAACCAGTATGTCGTGGCACTACCCGTTGTATACTGAACATTCGAAATAGCCAGCAACGCACTGGGGTAGTCTTCTTGCAGACGATATAATTTGGCTCGGTAGAGGTGAATTTGTGCGGCGAGGTTTTTATCACTGACGAGAATGCTCAGTTCTTCACATTCACTCAATAGCTCTTTGGCGTCTGCGGTACGGTTCAAGCTGATATAACAGGCTAGCATGTACAGCTTGTAACGAAGGCGTAGGGATCGACTGCCAATAGCGTGATCGATAGCATCTATTTTTTGATAATAACGTAATGCACGTTGGTGATCCCCATAGGCATCGCACAAATTACCCATTCCAATAATGGCCAATACGTACTCATCAATATAGCCGTACTCGACGGCGATATTGGTTGAAGCAACATACTCGGTTAATGCCGCATTGTAGTCACCTACTTCAACTAAACGCTCACTCAAGCTTGCTTTCACAGAAAGAATATCTTCTACATCCTCTGGTAAAACAAGCAACTCAAGCGCTTGTTTCAATTCACTAATGCTGTCGTTGAGCTGTTTGATCTCTCTTCGATACTCGGCGCTAATGATATAGCAATGCGCTTTCTCTCGGTTTGTTGACGCAATATGTAACCCTATGTGTTCCCATAGCGTAATCGCTTCTTCACCTGAAACGGAAGAAGGATCGATACCTGCGTCAGTCACCTTGCTAAGCAGTTGTTCCATTCTTCATTACCTCAATATAACTTTCTTCGAGCTGTTCTAACGTGAATGGGAAGGTCAGGATATCTTGCAAATACAGTATCGGTTTCGGGCCTTTGATTCCGCGTCGCTTCCATGGATAGATGTCTAACATCGCTTGGACAGTGCGGTAGACCTCTTCTGCTGCTTGACCTTTTTCTGCAATTAACATTGCTAGCCTGTTACTGGAAATTCTCGAGATGAGGTCGCTGGAGGTTGTCAATGCATGAACGAGCTCGGTACAAACATCGAGAACTTCGGGGTTTGAATGCTGAATCATAATGATGGCGTGGTTAGAGCGTTTGAGCTCCGTTTTAAACAAAACTAACTGTTCCCACCAGTAGGTCTCAGAAACGACATTAGAGAACTGTTTTTCAGGGTCGTATTCGTGTTGAGAGCGAATATGATTGATCAGCTTACGTGCTCGCTGCTCTAGTTGGCGTTTAGAGCCTCTTGCTTTATCCATGCTGATTCGATGAGTTTGTTCTTTGAGCATTTTGAGTGCGTGCTTACGGTATTTCTTGAACGCGTTAAACGCAGACTCAAAGTCACCTTGTTCTTCAGCGACTCGTGATTGTTGGAAGCAAATTTGGCTGAGTAGCTCACCGTGGTCGAAACTGAGTGCAGACTCTTCTGCTGCAAGTAGCAACTTGGCAGCGCTGTCTGTATTTTGGCGCAAAAGCTCAAGTCTTGCTCGGCTAATAAAAGAGTGTGCTTTCATCCAAACGAGGTCATGCTCAATGGCGAGCTGGTGGGCTTTTTGGGTGGCTTCTTCGGCCGCATCAAGGCGTTCTAGTCCAAGCAGTGCTAACCCTTTAAAGTCCCAGATCTCGGCTTGCCACGTACTGTCATCATGATCTTTTAATACTTCGGTTGCTCCATCCAGTACCGTAAGCATCTCGACAAACTTATTTAGTAAGTAATAGTCCCAAGCTAATAGGATGCGCGCTTTGCCTTCTAACCAAGCAATACGAACATTGTTTGCCACTTTAACGGCTAACTCATGAGTTGAAGCGGCAAGTTGGTGTTCATTAGTGATGCGCCATACATTACCAAGCCCAATTAGAGATTCGATTTGAATTTCAACATCATCAACAAGAGCAGATTGTTCGAGCGCATTAATCCAATATTGTTGCGCGGAATAATACTTTGCTTGGCCCCAATATTGGAGAGCAAAAAGATGGAGAATTTCCGGGAGATGATCGTCGGTTTCAAGCTGTGTTTGTTTGCTGTAAGCGTCTTTGACGAGTTTTAAGCCTTGTCGGTAATCCATTAGGCACCAACAGCATTGCGCCATGATGAGTAAGGCTTTGATCTCTCCGTCCACAAATAAAATTTGTTCCGCGCGGATACGATATTGCTGCGCAATATTAAAGGTATGTTTAGGGGCCGATTTTATTTGGCCTTTAAGCTTAGTGAGATCATCTTCTAGCTGAATTTGGTTTTTATCCAACGTTCACATCCATGACTATCGAACTGGAAATCACACCTAATATTAAGTGGTTAGATGCATGTTTCTTTACCAAAGCGATGCGGATAACGTTTTGGTAAACGATCAGGGGCCGTAATGTATACCGTTACAACCCCTAATTACTACATCTAAATTACCAATAGAATAGCTACGATAGGAGCTGTTTGATTGTCAAAGGTGCATCAGAGACTTCTAACCTTTGTGCAGCGGTAAGACCTTGTTTATCCTGATAGCACAAATTATGCCAAGCTCTGAATATATCTAAAAGAGGTAAAATACCAGCAGGTCGTAATTTGCGACGTGGCTCGTTAATGAAGCTTTCGAAAAGAATCTGAAAGCGGTTTTGATAAAACTTCACATGACGAGTTGTCGCAACGTTAAACCATTTTTCAGGCTCATTTTGATCGCCAGCGAGGTAGCAAATGCCTTTGTGGTTTTCGTTTTGACTAGAGATTGCCCAACGATCGCGCCACCAACTCATATAGGCGATATCGACTTTGCCAAAGGGAGTGCTCATGTCCCAACTAGCGTCCTCTTCTACGTACATCAAGTCGACACTTTTCTCTTTAATACGAGGTAAACAAACGCTCAGTGCAGCTGAACGTAGTAGGGGATCTTGAGGCATGTATAGAGATACACGTTTGTTTGGGCAGCACATATCAAGTACGTGCAAATAGTGTGCATACGAGGTGTATGGCGGACGGACTAATGCCCCTTTTGAAGGGTAATGAAATACAGATAGATTACCAAGAGGGTCTTCTACGTTACCGCGAGCCAAAATTGTTTGGTATTTTTGGTCAATTCGCTCTCTGAGGTGATAAGAAGGTTCCGCAAGCGGCTCACTTGCTTCCGCTACATACTCCTGGGAAACAAAACGAGACACCTCATCGTAAGGATTATGATCGAGCGTTGCGATTGGCTCTTCATCAGCGGAATAATTGACGTGCTGGCAAAGAATATAGCCAGAATGCGCTTCGCCAGAAACAATCCAATACACACCGTTATTGCTGTTCGGTTGCAATGCAATATAGTTTGAGGCCAATTCATAATGCGTTGCGTGGTTTACCCAGCGCGCATCAATGGTTGCAAGCTTGCGGCGGCAGCGGCTAGCTATATGGTCAACATGGTCGTAAAAGGTTTTTGGGTTAATACTAAGCTTACGGCAGATTTCTCGTACGGAATATCCCGTAAACAACAAGCCCATCAAGTTCTCTTGAAACTGAAGCTTCTTGTTGGCACCAGACCACTTGTCGACAAAGGTACTTTGACACACTTTACAGCGGTAACGTTGGCGATCGCCACTGTAACCGAAAGCGTGATAGAGGTGTTTGTGAGTGTGGACAGAAAGTCCAAAGTTGTCGCAATCATCATTACGGCAAGCAGGCAACCCGTCACTGTGGACGTGCCGCAGGCGATGAAGTTCGTTCACGACATCGCGATTATTAAGTAAGGGGGGGAAAGCTCCACATTCACGGCATACCATCGCCGGACGCTTAGGGTTCGCATGTTGCAGAACGTAACGCTTTGCATCACTCAATCCAAAGTTGTCACACGCCAATGTTTTACAAAAGTTGAGTTGTAACCCATCTGCGTCTTTTGGCAGTTCGCCGTTAGACACAATCGCCCCCTCGGGATAATTCGGGCAGCCAGCATAACTCTGGCTGCAAATTATTACTTACTATTTGTTCTTAGATGTTGATTGCAGTTTCTAGTGCAACTTTCATCATGTCGTTGAACGACTTCTGACGCTCTTCTGAGCTTAGTTTTTCACCACGGATGATGTGGTCAGAAACTGTCAGGATAGTCAGTGCTTTCGCGCCTAGGTCAGCTGCTACGCCGTAGATACCAGCCGCTTCCATGTCTACACCTAGGATGCCTAGTTTTTCCATCTTCTCGAAGATGTCTGCTTCTGGTGTGTAGAACAGGTCTGCAGAGAATACGTTACCTACTTTTACAGGCACTTCCTGAGCGCGTGCTTGGTTAACTGCTTCTTCTAGAAGACCGTAATCAGCGATTGCTGCGAAATCGTGGTTGTTGAAACGGATACGGTTAACTTTAGAGTCTGTAGAAGCACCCATACCGATAACAACGTCCATTAGTTTCACGTCGTCACGTACTGCACCACAGCTACCCACACGGATAACGTTTTTCACGCCGTATTCAGCGATTAGCTCGTGTACGTAGATACAGCAAGACGGGATACCCATGCCGTGGCCCATTACAGAAACTTTTTTGCCTTTGTAAGTGCCAGTAAAGCCGAACATGTTGCGAACGTCACAAACTTGTTTCACATCTTCTAGGAACGTTTCAGCGATGTATTTAGCGCGCAACGGGTCGCCTGGCATCAGAACTGTTTCAGCGAAATCACCTGGTTGTGCGTTAATGTGTGGGGTTGCCATAAGTGCTCTCCAAAGTTTTGTTTTGATAAAACGCCTCTATTATAGAACGCTATTACCAATTCTGTTGAACTTGTTCGTTTTCGTTGAGGCAATAATATCGGGACGTACAGTAGCCCCTTGAGAGCTTAGTCACAAAAACCACGCATTTAGAAACTGCAACTCCTATTGATAACTAAATCTGTTGAAACCAAAAGAGCAATCGATTTGCTTTTGAGCAGTTTGTCGATTGCGCGCACAAATTCTTTGTTTTTGGGCCAAACTTTTTTCTGAAAGCTGGTTGATCGAAATACTTTCGAGTGAAGTAAAACGATTAAATTGTACAACTTATTTTCTTGTACAATCTGGAAAGGCTTGCTATAAGTTATACAACAAAACTTTTTGTATAGGGATGCGTCATCATGGAATCTTCAATCAAAGTAGGTATCAGTTCGTGTGTTTTGGGTGAACGAGTGCGTTTTGACTCTGGTCATAAGGTGAGCAACTTTGTGACTAAAGAGCTCAGCCCGTATTTTGACTTTGTTTCGGTATGCCCTGAAGTCGGCGTAGGTATGCCAGTACCCCGTCCAACAATTCGTCTTGTTTCTAATGAAGAGCGTGTTGCATTGGTTGAAACCAAAAATCCAGAAAATGATCATACCGACAATATGCTCACTTACTCGGCCAATAAAGTAGATGAACTTCAAAGCGAGCAGCTTTGTGGTTACATCGTTTGTGCCAAGTCACCAACTTGTGGCATGGAGCGAGTCAAGGTTTACAGCAAGAACAGTGCTGCGAAAGAAGGTGTTGGCTTGTATACACAAACATTGATGCAAAAAATGCCTTGGTTGCCTGTTGAAGAGGATGGCAGACTTAACGACCCTGTATTGAAAGAAAATTTTATTACTCGAGTATTTTGTCTAAATGACTTTTACGACTCGATGGATGGTGAGCCTACTCGTGGCAAAATCATCGACTTTCATTCGCGCTACAAACTGACGTTAATGGCACACCACCCAGAGTCATACCGATCCCTTGGCCGCTTAGTTGCCGATGTCGCTAATTATGAAATTGAAGACTTTTACCAAGAGTATCGTTTAGGACTGATGAAGGCGTTAACGAATCGGGCTAGCCGCAAAAATAACACAAATGTGTTGATGCATTTACAAGGGTACTTCAAACGCTCACTAACTAAAGAAGAAAAAGAAGAGTTAGCGACAGTGATTCACGACTACCGTATTGGAATGCTGCCTCTGCTAGCACCACTTACGTTGATTAAGCATTACTTAAATACTTACCCAGACGAGTATTTATCAAAACAGAAGTTTTTAGAACCGTATCCGCAGGAGATGAGATTACGCTATGGTTTGTAGTTCAGAAGAAAAACTATACGCGATCCGAGATGTCGCAGAAATCACGGGTGTAAAACCAGTTACGCTGAGAGCTTGGCAACGAAGATACAACTTGATCCAACCTCAGCGAACTGAAAAAGGACACAGACTTTATCGCCAGCAAGATCTCGATACGATTCGCGAAGTCCAGAGCTGGCTCGCGAAGGGGATTTCGATTGGTAAAGTGAAGGGGCTGCTAGGAAAAAGCGCCGATGTCGAAGTCAAAAACGAGGTTCGCACACTCGAAGAAGTTGAAAACATGCTGCTTGCGCTGTCTACCCTGAATCGAGGAAAAGCAGAGAGTTTACTTGCCTCTGTTCTTAAAGAGTACCCACTAAAACTCGTTATTGATCAGTTTATTAGCCCAGTATTTGATGCGCTAGATATGGTAAAAGGATCGTTGCGATCCTTGCAGGTGGGGTTATTTCAGACTTGTTTAATCACTCGACTTGCCCTTGTAATCGATTCTGAAAACAAAGCCGCTTCCAAAGGAAAGTGTCTGCTCATTAGCTTTGAACAAAACAGAGAATCTGAGAGTTGGATTCAAGCAGCGAAGCTTTGTGAACAAGGGTATCACACGACTTTGATCGATAAGGTTGATGATGTTTCTGGTCTACTAGATCATGAGGTCATTGAAAATGGTTCGTTTATCTACCTTTTCTCCAATAAAGCACTAGCTGCTAAACAAGTAGCGTCCATCAAAATGCTTCACGCACAGTTAGGTGATCGGATGGGGTGCTCTGAAGTGATAGAGAAATTACACCTAACTTAGTAGACAAAAGATAGGAGCTACCATGGTTTTAGTATGGTTTCGACGTGACTTACGTGCGTTAGACCACACGGCACTCAAAGCGGCGTTGGATTCAGGTCAGCCTGTTGTCGCTTGCTTTATCGCGACGCCAGAGCAGTGGCGGGAGCATCACATGGCGCCGATGCAGGCAGACCTCATTGCTCGTCGCTTAGCTTGTCTTAACGAGGAGCTTGAAAGCCTTAATATTCCTTTTTTGTACAAAGAGGTGCCGTCGTTTTCCGATTGTACAGATGTGATTAGTGGGTGGGCGGAAACACTTGAAGCCACGTCTGTTATGGCAAACATTCATTATGAGGTGAACGAACGAGAGCTGGATACACAAGTAAGTGAAGCGTTAGCTTCTCACGATATCGAATTTGAACTGTTTCATGACAAATGTGTGCACGCGCCAACGACGGTTCTTAATAAGCAAGGCGAATATTTTAAGGTATTTACGCCATTCAAGCGTGCTTGGTTAACGCAGTTCCATATGCCGACGGTAGTAAAACCTCACGAGCAAGCGCCACTCAATAAAAAGGTACTCGAACAATTAGAGTCGGCTCGATTTAATTCAAGCTTCACATTTAGCTATCCTCGAGAATCCAGTGAAGACTGGCTGGCTTCGACTAATGATATTTTGAAGCAGCTTAGGGAATTTGCACGGGAGCGCAGTGACGCGTATCAAAGCGAGCGAGACTTTCCAGCTATTGATGGCACTAGCCAACTGTCTCCATACCTTGCGATTGGCGCGCTATCACCAAGGCAGTGTATTGCTCGTTTGTATGCTGAAAATCAACAAAATGACCTTACAGAAGGGAAAGCAACTTGGCTAAGTGAGATCATTTGGCGTGAGTTTTATCAGCACCTATTGGTTTTCGAACCAAAACTCGTCAAAGGCAAAGGATTTATCGATTGGGAGGATAAAATCCAGTGGTCCTATGATGAGAAAGCCTTTGAGCGATGGAAGACAGGAACAACAGGATACCCAATCGTTGATGCAGCAATGCGTCAGCTCAATCAAACAGGCTGGATGCACAACCGATTACGTATGATTGTCGCGAGCTTTCTTACCAAGGACTTACATGTTGATTGGCGATGGGGAGAAGCGTACTTCATGAGTAAGCTGGTGGACGGCGATTTTGCAGCGAACAATGGTGGCTGGCAATGGTCTGCCTCTACGGGCTGTGACGGGCAGCCATACTTTCGTATTTTCAACCCGATAAGCCAAGGCGAAAAGTTCGATGCTAATGGTGAATTTGTGCGCCACTGGGTACCAGAAATCAAAAGTGTACCGAACAAATACATCCATAAACCTTGGACTTGGGAGGGCTTTTCTTTACTGGAATATCACAAGCCGATGGTTGATCACAAGACAGAAAGAGAGATAACCTTACAGCTCTTTAAAAGTGCCAAGGAATAGAGTGAAATGCTTAGCAAAAAGCGATCAATGAGTTTCGCAAAACGTACCCTGCTATCTGTGTCGTTATCTTTAGTGAGTGGTCTATCATTCGCTAAGATGTACGAATTACCAGAGGATGGAAGCCGTTTAATTGGTCGCCTTGAAAACCACGTCGTTCAAGAAGGCGAAACCATGGCAAATATCGCTAAGCTCTACGATGTGGGTATGCTAGGTTTAATGGCCGCAAACAAAGGCGTGGATCCCTTCTTACCAGAAGAGGGGCATGTTCTTACTATTCCGACACAGCTAATCCTCCCAGACGTACCTTATAAAGGTATCGTTATTAATCTAGCCGAGCTGCGCTTGTATTACTTTCCGAAAGGAGAAGATATTGTCCATGTATTTCCTGTCGGAATTGGCCGAATAGGGCGCGATACCCCAGTAATGACAACGCGTATCAGCCAAAAACGACCGAACCCTACATGGACTCCTCCAGCTTCTATTCGTGCCGAGTACAAAGCAAAGGGCATTGACCTACCAGCCGTTGTTCCTGCGGGGCCTGATAATCCACTTGGTATGTTTGCATTGCGTTTAGCTTACGGGAATGGCGAATACCTAATTCATGGTACCAACAAGGACTTTGGGATTGGTATGCGAGTCAGCGCGGGTTGTATTCGTATGGACCCAAGTGACATTGAGTGGTTATTTGACAAGGTTCGTAACGGCGAAGACGTTAACATCATTAATCAGCCTATCAAAATGACACTTGAACCTGACAGAAGTGTGTTCTTAGAAGCACATGAGCCTTTGACTCGTAGTAATGGCGAGAAAGATGAACTGAAAGTGCCGAAAGAGTTAAAGTGGTGGTTGGATGAATTCGGTATGAAAAACGTGAAGGCTAAAGCAGCAATCGCTGCACAGAATGGGGTTCCTATCGAAATAACCGCGCCTTAACGGGCGTTAAGACGCGGTATCAAATCTTACTTAGTGTAAGACTGAGCGATGTTATCGATACGCTCGTTAGCACGCTCAGCTTCTTCTTGAGCAGCCATTGCTGCTGCGCCTGATTTTTGAACGTCAGATTGAAGAGCTTGTACGTCTTGGCTTAGTTGGCTAACTTGGTTGCTTAGTTCGTCTAATTTTGCTGCATTTGCTGTAGCTGCGTCATCAGAAGAAGCACAACCGGCTAGTAGAAGTACTGAAGTTGCTGCAGCTGCGATCAACGTTTTGTTCATATAAGAACTCCTTGCTTATAGTGAAAGTCTCGCCACTAACTATTATTTTATACAGTAGCGAGGTTAAATGTGGTTACATTTTATCAGTACATGATGTAGCAAAAGTCAAAAAAACCCAAGAATTTCATGGAGTACCTGACGTCAACTTTTACCTGAACTTAACAAAGTTTAACTACCTATCCTTTATTTCGTTCTCACAACAGTTTTCATAGCAGGTGTATTTGCCACGTTCCTGATATCAATAATTTAGACGATATTGACACAAATGAAAGTTTATTGGCCCAAATAACTGCTATTTAAGTCGTTTTGTTGATGGATAGAAGGCATATTTGAACGGCTTTTCTCTAAACTTCCTGTCCAGCTGCTCATCAAAAAGGCTAGTCTTTACTCTGAACTGAGCCACAAATGATGTTTTACCGTTACCACAGGGAATTAGTTTGTGTGATCTCTATCTATACTCCTATGATTTGCGGTATTATACCGAGCTTTATTTTTTTGCTGCGTTAGAGCGGAAACGACACTACAGAGCGCTCAGACGCTGACTGATTTATTGGAGAATACTTTGCAATTTAAAGATCTAGGCCTAGACAACCGATTGTTGAAGAACCTAAAACACTACGATTTTAAAAAAGCGACTGACATTCAGCAGCAGGCGATTCCTGTTGCGATTGCAGGCAAGGATCTATTGGCATCTTCGAAAACGGGTTCGGGCAAGACTTTGGCGTTTGTATTGCCAATGCTTCATAAGTCTTTAAAGACAAAATCGTTTTCTGCGAAAGACCCTCGCGCGGTTATCCTTGCTCCTACTCGTGAGTTAGCGAAACAAGTATATGGTGAGCTTCGTTCTATGCTAGCTGGCCTATCTTATGAAGCAGCACTGGTTTTGGGTGGTGAGAACTTTAACGATCAGGTAAAAGCTCTGCGTCGTTACCCGAAATTTATCGTGGCGACACCAGGACGTTTGGCTGATCACTTAGATCATCGTTCGCTTTATCTGGATGGTTTGGAAACACTGATTCTTGACGAAGCAGACCGTATGTTGGATTTGGGCTTTGCACCAGAGCTTCGTCGCATTCATAAAGCAGCCAAGCATCGTCGTCGTCAAACGTTGATGTTCTCTGCGACATTAGATCATGCAGACGTCAATGAAATCGCGGCTGAAATGCTCAATGCGCCAAAGCGTATTGCTATCGGCGTTTCTAACGAAGAACATAAAGATATTACGCAAAAATTTTACTTGTGTGATCATCTGGATCATAAAGAGGCAATTTTAGATCGTGTTCTTTCTGAGGCTGAATATCGTCAAGTTATTATCTTTACGGCAACGCGTGATGATACTGAGCGACTAACAGAAAAGCTAAACGAAAAGAAACTGAAGGCTGTAGCACTGAGTGGTAACTTGAACCAGACTCAACGTAACACCATTATGAGTCAGTTTGAGCGCGCAGTATTTAAGATCCTTGTAACGACTGATGTTGCTTCCCGCGGTTTGGATATTGCAACTGTGACACACGTCATCAACTTCGATATGCCAAAGCATACCGAAGAATACGTACACCGAGTTGGTCGTACTGGTCGTGCTGGAAACAAAGGGGATGCAATCTCTCTTGTTGGTCCAAAAGACTGGGATAGCTTTAAACGTGTAGAAGCATACCTACAACAAGATCTTGAGTTTTCAGTGTTCGAAGATTTGAAAGGTAAGTTTAAAGGCCTTAAGCCACCTAAACCAGATTTCCGCAATAAGAAAGCGACAGCAAAGAAAGCTCGCCCTCAAGCGAAAAAATCGGCGAAAAAACCAGCTAAGCGTGACAAGAGCTTCTACAAAAACGTATCTGTGGGTGATGATGTCTTCATCCCTAAGAAAAAACCAGCGGCACCGAGCTCTGAAGAGTAAAAGCTGCTGTAGTTTCCCATTGATTTTAGTTCTTAAAAATCCGAGTGTTCGCACTCGGATTTTTTATGTCTGTCGCTAGGTGAAATAGCGTCTTTCCATACTCACTCGTTTGTCAGCTTTTATATTTATCTGGTTGTATATAAACAGCATAGAACGCTAATTTAGGAAGTTATTAAGTTTTATTACCTCGGTCAAAGCAAACGTTTTTCCTCACACACTAGATAAAAATCTCACATGATTATGAAAATGATAATTGATCTCATTTTTATTTAAGGGCAGAATACGCGCCATTGTATTAATCCTATAAATGAATTCGCTCTCTATATGAAATTTACTCATGTTTTTTTAGGGCTCATAATTACCTCTAGTTCTGGCTTTGCTGCTGATGATTTCAACTGGCTTCGAGATGATGCTCGTAAAGATGAGCGAGTTCTTACCTACCTAACAGAACAAAACCACAAAACTGAACAGCACCAAAAAAGTTATCAGACGTTGACAAAAAACCTACTCACGCAGTGGGGTACCATGGTGGCAGACAAAGGTGATAAGCCATGGTCGATCATGAGTGGAAGAGAGTGGACGCTAACGCGTCGCGATGGTCGTTACTTACTGTTATCCCGTGCGAGTCAACATGCGCCAGAAAACGTGGTGTTCGATTTCGATAAACGACAATCTGCGCATCAGTACTACCAACTTGGTCAATGGCAAGTGAATGGTGACACATTACTTTTCACGGAAGATATCGACGGCAGCGAACAATATCGCGCCGTGGTTGTTGATTTACTCTCCGGTCAATCTACGGAACTGGTGACGCACGTCGATAGTGGCGTATTGTTGTCACCTAACGGGAAAGTGGCATTCCTCGTTGCAAAGGAAAAGCGCACTCAGCGACCTCATCAGATCTTACGTATCTCCACTGAATCTTTGGCAAAAACAGTCCTATGGAATGAACCCAAGTCAGATTGGTTACTTTCTTTCTATCGTGCGGCAGATAGCCGTTATGCTGTGCTGCAAAGCAACAACGAGTCAACAACAGAGCAGAAGCTTGTCGACCTAGAAACGGGCACTGTCTCAGATTCATTGCGAAAGCCTGAAGTGGGTGTGGAATATTACGCGGATGTGGCGAAAGGTTACATTTATCTGAAAAGCAACCTTGAAGGAAAGTTCGCCCTTTACCAAGTCGAACTCGCACCGCTTGGCGCAACATGGCAACGCTTCACCAATCCTCGTGAGCCGCTTGAACAGTTCTACCTTTATGATGCAGGAGTTGTGGCACTTAGCAAGCCAAACAATGTGTCGACTTTGACGGTGTATTCTTACCAAGGTCAGGAAAAAGTGATACTGCCATTGGAACACGATGGTCATGTCGCTTGGCTAAGCACGTTGGGCGATTTTGAATCAAACAAGATTCGTATCCGAAGCATGTCGATGACTACGCCTCCTCAGTGGGAAGAGTTCGATGTAAAAACGCTGAATAAATCCTTGTACTCTCAAGATGCTTACCAAGACTTTGATAGTCAGCGTTATGTATCCCAACGTATTTTTATTAAGCACGACGGCGTTTCTGTCCCGGTCTCTTTGGCGTATCGCAAAGACAAATTGCACCCACAATCTCCTGTGATGATTTACGGTTACGGCGCGTATGGTTTTACGATGAAACCGTACTTTATGCCTCAGGTTATCAGTTTACTCGACCAAGGTGTGATTTACGCTATCGCCCATGTCCGTGGCGGTGGGTACTTTGGCGATGAATGGCACGAGCAAGGCCGTGGTGTGCGAAAAGCCAATTCTATTGGTGATTTTGTCGCGGCCGCGAAGGCGCTGCAAACATTCGAACGTGGCAATAGAGAGGTTTTCGCCATCGGTTCTAGTGCTGGTGGCACGTTGGTGGCCGGAGCGGTTAATCAAGATCCTAAATTGTTTTCAGGTGTCGTACTTAAAGTGCCTTTTGTTGATGTGGTTGCAAGTATGTCGGATACCTCACTTCCGCTTACCACACAGCAGTATGGCGAATGGGGTAACCCAACCAAACCTGAACAATTGGCGTTAATGAAGGCGTACGATCCGATTCTCAATATCCATAAAAACGCTTACCCACCCATGTTGGTTCAAGTCGGTTTAATTGATCAGCGCGTGCCATATTGGGAAGGCGCAAAGTATCTGGCTAAAGTTTCAGCGTTAAGTGAGCGCAACGGGCCGTACTTGTTGCAAACTGATTTTAATTCGGGCCACCAAATGGACCCACGACAAGCGCAAGAACAACAAGCAAAAGAATACGCATTTCTACTATCACTCATTAAAACATCTAAAGCGGAGCAGTAAATGAAGCTTACCCCAGTGTCAGCGGCAGTACTTTCGGTACTTGCTGCCAGTCAAGTGCACGCCGAATCTAAGGTTTTCTCAATGGAAGAGGTGGTGGTAACCGCCAATAAAATCGATCAGCCATTGTCAAAAGTGGCAGGTAGTGTCGCGGTTATCACAAACGAGCAAATCGAAGAAAGAGGCGAGACCGAGCTATATGACGTGCTGCGTAACGAACCTGGTGTAAGTGTGACGGGCGGTGCAGGACGTCCGCAAAACATTACCATCCGTGGTATGACGGGTAACCGCATTATGATCGTTCGTGATGGCATTCGTTCTGCGGATGGCTTCGGTGCGAATGACATTAATGATGCCGTTGGGCGAGATACTTTTGATTTATCCAATTTTGAATCGCTGCAAATCATTAAAGGGGCAAGTTCTTCGGTGCATGGCTCTGGCGCGATCGGCGGTGTGGTGATTTTAGAATCCAGTCAGCCGGGTGATTTCTTAAAAGACAAAGACTTCTACACCGATGTTTCCGGTACTTACACCGATATCAGCAACAAGTACAAAGGCACGAGTAATCTAGCTTTTCGTTCCGGTGATACAGAGAGTTTGTTTAACGTTTCATACTGGCAGGGGCAAGAGACACGTAACTTTGATGAAGATTTGTATAACCGCGACCTCGATGGTTACAGCGGTGCTTATACGATCAACCACTTTTTCAATGAAGAGGTGATGTTGAAAGCGAAAGCTGAACTCTACACCCAGAACCAAGAGCGTTTGGAGGGTTCACCGTCCATTCAACCTGATGGAATTTGGCATATTGAAGACTTTGCTGAGGATGAAACCACGGAAGAGTACAGCGCTTATATTGGTGCAGAGGTGACTCCGATTAATCCAACTTGGTTCGAAGAGTTGGATACCAAAGTTTACTGGCGTCACACCGAAGTGGTGGAAGACACCAACCGTTTAATGCGCCAAGTGGATCACAATAGTTTGATCACCAAGCGTCGCGAGCTAGAACACAAAACCTTCATTGACGAAACAATTGGCTTCCGTGGCGATTTCACCAATACGATTTATGCAGCAAATGCTGAGCACCAATTGGCTTACGGTGTTGAGCTTTCTACAGACTATTACGAACGCACAGATAGCGACTCCAAGATTGATTGGAACGGAGTAACACCTTCGACCAAACAACCTTTCGCTCCTGCTCGTGCTTATAACATTGGCTTATATGTCCGAGACATGGTGGAACTGGATAAATGGACCATCACAGGTGGCCTACGCTTTGATGCGCACCGTCTCACGCCAGACGGTGCGGGTGAAGTGGGCGGCTTCCCATTAAAAGACATGGATAGCTCAGAGGTATCTCCAAGTCTGTCGGTTTCTCGTGAAGTATTTGCCAACAACATTGCTTATGTATCTTATAACCATGGTTACCGTGCTCCGGAATACGATAAAGCGTATGGCTTCGTAAGCCACGACTTTGTGCCGCTCACGCCGTTTGTCATTGCACCAAACATGGATCTAGAAGCTGAAACTTCCGACTCATTTGAAATCGGTAACAAGTTCGATAACGGTCGTGCGTATGTCTATGCGTCTTTGTTCTACAACAAGTTTGAAAACTTCATCGACGTTGTGACCACGGGCTTTGACTCAAGCAATGGTAATTACATTAAACAATACCAAAACCTCGATGGTGTCGAGACGTATGGCGCAGAGCTTTCTGCGGGTTACGCGCTCACCAAACAATGGGACATCAGCACTAAGTTTGGCTACGTAGATGGCAAAGACGCGGAAGGTGAATACGTTCGAAGCATTACGCCATTCGAAGGTAACGCTCAACTGAAATACGCCGACCAAGACTTCAATGCTTACGTGGCTTGGAACTGGGCCGCGGCAATGGATCGCGTTCCTAAATGCCAGACCACACTTGGTCTAGCGACAGAGTGTGCGCAGACAAGCGCGTGGAATACGTTTGATCTTGGCGCAACTTACTACGTTTCCAAAGACCTTCGTGTTAGCGCAAATATCGTCAACCTGTTCGACAAAGAGTACATCCGATACCAAGACGTAGCGGGTATCGCTGAGGAAAGTAAGCGTTACTCAACTGAGCCTGGGCGCTACTTCACGCTAAATGCAAAATACGAATTCTAGGACGAAATCATGAAGCTAAAACCATTGGCGTTTTCGCTGCTTATTGCTTGTACCCCTGCGGCACAGGCTGCAGAGTGGGATTATCCCGCAACGGACTCTGTGGTAACGAATGAAGCGCAAGCGAAAACTTATCTAGACAGCCACTACTCGGAAGCGGGCGAGTTTAAGTTCCGTTACAAAACCCAGTCTCAGCTTGGTGAGCATTACAATTTTGATGTTTGGGTAAACGGTGAATATCAAGCACAGCGCACCCTCGTAGTAACAACCGATAAAAATCATCACGTTGTGCGAGTGTTTAAGAGCCTTGAAGATACGATCATTCGTAACGGCAAACCAACGGTTGCAATGGAATTGGAATCGCCTCGCCAACTGCAAGCACAAGAGCCACCTGCTTTGAGCTCTGGAAGTCTGGTTGATGTTGAGGTTTCTTTGTTCAACCCAGATCTTCGCACCATGCAACAGCAAGCGGCACCAGAATCGACGTGGTCAGCACTATCCGATTACCCTCAGCCGATCGAGTACGTCACCAAGTCGATTGAGGTTTTACAGTCCGGCGGTAAGTTCTATTTGTCTAACCCAAGATTGAAGCAAGTGGATGCGACGGGCTTATTTGCAGCCCCAACACCTGGTGAAGCGCCTGTACTTGATACGTTGGATTTTCTCAGCGCAGAAGGAGTTCAAGCGTTTGACAGTGTTGATGAGATGCAAAGCACCGAGTTTGGTGACAATGCGTTCCCACAGTTGATGGCTTTTTATCATCTTGATAGCTCGATCCAATATCTGACAAGCCTGACTTACGACTTGTTTGACGAACCGCTTCGTTTTGACGCTCGCGGTTTATCAAAAGATAACTCTACTTACTATTACGGTCCGAAAGCACTCATGCTAGGTGTCGGTGGTGTTTCTCCGGATGCAGTTGATGCTGATGTGGTGATACACGAGCTTGGGCATGGCATTCATTACCAAATCGTACCGGATTGGGCGTACGGTCACACTGGTGCTATCGCAGAGGGTTTTGCTGATTACTGGGCGGGCAGCGCGAGCTACCGCACTCAATATTTGGATGCTTCGCGTCGTGGTCAAGAATTCGAGTTAGATACGGTGTTCAACTGGGACGGTGTGTTCGGAACACGCAAAACAACTCGTAGCTTATGGAACCAAAGAGCACGTTACTTCGAGAGCTCAGAGTACCCAGCGCACGTCAGTGTGGGCGGTGAACTAGGTGACGAGCTATGGTCAACGCCGCTGTTTCAAGCGCTTAAAGCATCGGTTGAACGATACGGTGATGATACCGATAGGGTGTTCCGCGAGTTTGACGCCATTGTTCTTGAAGGCATGTACGGCATTGGTCGTGGCGTGAAAATGCATGATCTGGCGGAGTCGACCGTGTTTGCCGCAAACACCTTGTTCCCAAATAAAGACTACGCCCAATTCCTGACGGATAGCTTCAGCAAACACAACTTACTTAAAGCGCCTCTTCGTGTTCGCTATGACGCTCGATACATCGCACAAGGTCAAGACGTTGGTTTGAGCCTGAGCCAAACTGGCCGTGAAGCGAGCATCAAAGGGCAATGGCAGCTAAACAACGCATCTGTTTTCGACTTTGATGAAACGCTTTCTGACTCGACCTCAATGAAGGTGGCGTTACCAAGCGGTCTAACATGTGGCACGCAATTCGATTCCTCTATTTCATTGGATTATCAATTTTCTGAAGGCCTAAAGACTCACCAGTGGAGTGAAAAGGTGATGCTGGTTAATGGTACGCCAGAGCTCGATATCCAGCCTCAACCAGTGAACTCCGCTTTGCCGGAACAGAGCGACAGACTGTTCTCTCAGACGCTATCGGACAAGTCACGCACGATTGATGATTCGTTTGCGGTTTACCTGAACATCGAACATGACTCACTGCAAGATCTGCAAGTGACGCTAGTGTCTCCACAAGGCAAATCGGTCGTGCTACTTAGCCATCAATCAAGCAATACCAAAGGATTTAAAGGTTACTTCACCGCTCAGTATGACGAGGAGTTACAAGCACTTGTCGGTCAACCGAGTTGGGGTACTTGGCGTCTCGAAGTGTCTGACCGCGTGTCAGGGAACTCTGGGGTGTTGAAAGAGTGGGGTGTGAGTCACTTTGCTCAGTATCAGTGTAGTGCTGATACCACTAAAGAAAGCAGTGGCGGTGGTTCAGGTGGCAGTGGTTCGCCTTGGACCTTGTTAGGACTTTTCCTGCTTTCAATGGTGAGAGTGATTCGCTCTCGTTAATTAAAATCAAAAGAAGATAAAATCTATGAAGTTTCAATATTCTTTCGTTGCTATGTCACTAGCCCTTGCTGGCTGTGGCGGAGGTTCTGGTGGTGACACGTCGGCACCGACCTATGATGTAGCTGGCACCATCGTTTCTGCAGGTACACTTCTTGATACGCCAGTATGTATCGATTTAAACCAAAACTACGTTTGTGATTCCACTGAACCGAGTGCTAAAACGGATAATGCCGGTAAATTTAGCCTGACTTCAAGCGACAAAAACGTACTAACCAGCACCATTCTTGCTCAAGTTGATCAAGGTTCAAACCAAACGTTGCGTCTTGCGGCTCCGGGTCAAAATTTAGCAACGGGTAACACGGTCAATGGTGTAACAACGTTGCTCGCGGGTCTTGTAATTGACGGTAAAACCGTTGCTCAAGCTGAAGAGATTGTGAAAGCGCAACTCGCCGATGCCGGCGTTTCTCTTTCTGGTACGGTGATGTCTAACGCAGAAGCTAGCGAGCTAGACAAGCTAGAGCAAAACACGGTTGTGCTATTAGCTGCGATGCAACCAAAGCAAATGACCCAAGGCGTAGCGCTGCTTGCTCAAAATCTTAGCTTTCAAGGTAAATCGTTGGCCTCTGATCTTCTGTCTGAAGCGGAAGTAAATGCATTTGCTGAAGAAATTGTAGCGGTTGCTGAACAAACGGTTGGTAGTAACGATACGGGCGCCGTTCTTTATTTTGCTGAAGGAGCAGCAGACGTTGCTGAGGTTCAAGCGTCTTACCCTGGTCAAGATGCAGAATACGGCTTCGACAAAGAGGACAAGCAAACGTCGACAGGCGCTGGCTTTAAGTTCGTTAAGCTAGATTCACAAGGTGCAGCTTTAGCTGCAGATGCGACTGAGTGGGCTTGTACTATGGACGAGCGTACTGGTCTTGTTTGGGAAAACAAAAGTGCGGATGCGAGCTCAGTTCAATTTAAAGATCGCCTATTTGCGTTTGAGTCTGAAACATTTAAGCCATTTAGCAAAGATGTAGAGCTTGCAGGTTGTAAAGACGCTGGTGATGAAGTTTGTACCACTAGCCAATATGTTCAGTACATAAACAAACAATCGTTATGTGGAATCACTGGTTGGCGCTTGCCTACTTACCGTGAGACTTATGACTTACTAGACTTTGGTGAACAAACACTGTTTGCTCCGAACGATGAATATGCAAAATACAACGTCTATGGTTTTAATGTTAAATACTTTCCACAGCAAACCATAGGTAGCCCTTATTTAGGATATGGTGCGTTTTGGCATAGCGACTTTAAGTTTACGAATGCATCATCACAACTTATTGATGGCGAGATTTATTTCCCTGCGATTGTCTCCCGGGGCAAAGATAGAGGCACTATTTCATACGTCGAGATTCGATCAAGCAACACAAGTGCGGGTGCCGATGATTCTTACCAATTCCCAATCCGTCTAGTCGCAGTTAAGGGGCAATAAGATGAAGAAATTAATAACTGTACTATCTCTTACTTTGGCTTCTCAAACTGCAATAGCTGCACAAGAGTGTTCTACTGACTTTGCTAAAACGGCACCTAACACGCGTTATACATATTCTGAGAGCGGTACCGTAACTGACCTGAAAACAGGTCTAACATGGATGCGCTGTCCAGTTGGTATGACATGGAATGTAGGAAACCAAGAATGCCAGGGGACGCGATCTACAATGTCATGGCAACTCGCTCTCTCCACAGCCAAACAAATTCGTAATAAGGACGGCAACCATCCTCTTCACAATTTTGCTGACAAAAAAAATTGGCGACTAGCAAATATCAAAGAGCTAGTATCTCTAACTGAGCGAGCTTGCCACAGCCCAGCCATAAATAGTACAGGGTTTGCTAGCGGCTATAGTCTGAAAGATGGAGATGATGTTCTAGGGCGTTATGTCTGGAGCAACACACCTAATGGCGACGGTAAGCATGTTGCAACTTTTGATACGACTAATGGTGAGGTTTTCAATAGAGATCCGTTAAACTCAAGTTTCAAAAGCTCTCTCTTGTTAGTGACAGATGAATAATAATTATTACGTTAATAAGGGTTGATAGCTTTGCCTTTATGATAGGCTCCGCCAGTGCGGAGCTTTTTCTTTTCTAACCTTTGGAACTTATCGTGTTGAGCAGAGTATTTAAACTTGGAACTGCTTAAGTTGATGTTTTTGATTTTCTGCTAAACCAGACAACTCTTGCGCTGCCGCGGCGGATTGAGTGATACCAGTGACGTTCTGGCTCACTAGTTCATAGATGTTCGTTAAGTTGTTGTTGATATCAGCCGTAACCTGTTTCTGCTCTTCTGATGCGGTCGCAACTTGAGTGTTGATTGAGTTCAGATCGGCGATAGCATTACTGATATTAGCAAGTGATTGGCTAACTTCTTGTGTAAGAGCTTGGTTGTCTGACAACATGGCTAAGCTGGAATGCATACTTTCATTTGCGTGACCAGATTGTTGCTGTAGCTCTTCTATAATGGTTTGGATCTCTTTGGTGGACTCCTGAGTTCGCGCTGCCAGCATACGTACTTCATCGGCCACTACCGCAAAGCCTCTGCCACTTTCGCCCGCCCGTGCAGCTTCAATCGCTGCATTCAGTGCAAGTAGATTCGTTTGCTCAGAAATACCTTCAATCACTTCGATCACGCGACCAATGTGTTCTGATTGATCTTTTAGTGAAGTCACGACGGCAGCGGCTTCGTTAAGTTGTTCCGCCATCTTTTCACTTGCGCGAGTGCTTTCCCCAAACATGCTTATACTTTGTGAGGTTAACGTACGTGCTTGATTTGATGCACTATCGGCTTCTTGTGCATTGGTCGATACTTCAGCTGCGGTCGACTCTAGCTGATTGATCGCCGAGGCTACTTGCTCAACTTCTTGCTTTTCTTGATCCGAGTTGACGCTGCTTTGAGTCATAACAGTTGCTAACTCGGTTGATGCTGATGCCACATCTTCACTAATGCGAACCAATGCGCTTACAGTTTCACGCAGTTTTTCTATGGTCTGGTTTACATCTCGAGCCAGCTGAGACACTTCGTTTTTCCCGATGGCTTCGGCCTTAACTAGTAGGTTTCCCTTCGCGACTTCCTGCATCGTTACTTGAAGGTTACGAATCGGCGCAACGATGTAGCTGGCGAGTACCCAACTAATAAGTGAAGCGGCACTCAAGATCACCGCAAGCGAGACGGCGCTGTAAGTTAGCGTGGTTGAATGTTGTTCGCCATTCGTTTCGACTTCATCGGTGACGATTTGATTCAATTGTTTAGATAGTTTGTCGATGGCGTTGATCATCGCTTCGCCAGCTAATCGATACTCAGCCATTGCAGATTCGTACTTTTGATTGAAATCAGAGGTGGTGTAATCAGAAGAGTGTTTAGTGGTGAGCAGAGGTGTCATGGTAACGCGAGTGAAATCAACATAGTGATTCATGGCCTTACGCATAGCATTGACTTCATTTTGAACGCCAGGGAGATTGTCGATGGAGTTAAGAAAATCGCGGTTTTTGTTTTGTCGCTCAGAAAGCTCTTGGTTGAGAGACTGAACATCTTCGGCTCTAAATAGACTATAAATGGCTTTGATGCGCATGGCGTAAGTGTTGTCTACGATGCCGCTAAGTTCCTCTTTGTGAATGATTAGCTTATGGGTGGAAGCCGAAACCTTATTGAATGCTTGATCGAGTTTACCGATTCCGACACTCAGTCCAATGATGAGTAATATAACTGTGAATAGAACAGGCAGAAAAACCTGAAGTTTAATAGAAAGCGTACTAAGAAATTGACGCATGAGATTGACCCTCTATCGGTTTGATTATTATCTTTTTTATAAATAAGCATTTCGATTTTAATTGTTATATTTGCCAAATCAATGAGTTACTCATATCTAATTGTTATGAAATGTACCAAAATCGATGGGGTTATCATCTTGAACATGAGGCAACGTTATAAAAACGTTACGTTCAAATTGAGAGAGGGATAAGTCGCGGAATTAATAGTTAGAAATGACAACGTGTCATAGAGGGTTCAACTAAGTGAAACACAACTGTCATATTCAAATTCTAAAGTGAGCACCGTTCAAGTGAAACACAACGGCAATAAAGCCACTTAAGGAAATTGTGATGAAAAAGACAGTAATCGGTGCAATCGCACTTCTAGGCGCAATGGCAGTGACTCCTGTTTCTGCTAAAGAAACTATCTCTGCAGTGGGTTCTAGCAGCGTAACTCCACTGATGGAAGTTTTCTCTGAAACGTACATGAAGAAGAACCCTAACGTATTTATCGAAGTTCAAGGCCCTGGTTCTTCAGCTGGTGTAAAAGCAGCGAAAAATGGTTCAGCAGACCTTGGTATGTCTTCTCGTAATCTAAAAGACTCTGAAAAAGAATCAACACTAATCGAAGAAGTGGTTGCTCGTGATGGTATCGCAGTGGTTGTTAACCCACAAAACAAACTGCCAGGTCTAACAGCCGAGCAAGTGACTGCAATCTACAAAGGCGAAGTATCAAACTGGAAAGAAGTCGGTGGTGCAGACAAGCCAATCGTAGCCATTACTCGTGACACAGCTTCTGGTACTCGTGGCGCATTTGAAGACATCATGTCTCTAAAAATGAAGATTTCTGGTAAGAAGGTATCAGCTATCTCTCAACGTGCTCAAGTTGCAAACGGTAACGGCGCACTGAAAACAATGGTTGCATCTAACCCATACGCAATCGGCTACATTTCTCTTGGTACTGTAGACAACACTGTTAATGCGCTAGCAATCGACGGCGTTGATGCAACGGTAGCTAACGTTAAAAACGGTTCTTACAAAGTAGCGCGTCCATTCCTTGTTCTTTACAAAGAAGGCAAGCCATCAACAGAAACGCAAAAATTCCTAGACTGGATGCTAACTGACGAAGCGCAAGCGCTAGTTGACCAAAAAGGTTACATCTCAGTTAACTAATCCCATCGGGACTCTAAAGTTTGCTCAGCCCAACGTTTCGGGCTGAGCCTTTTCTATCCATTGTGTTCAACGGCATTGCCCAGAACCGTGAGATTTTTAAATGACCATCGCAACAAATAGTGAAAAGCTTATGAATACTGACGCTAGAGCTATCAGCAAGTCAGGCCTACGCGAGAAGCGTCGTGTAGACTGGAAAGAGCGCATCTTCCACGGCTTGTTCCTAACGAGTGCCGTAATCGGCATTGTTTCATTGGCCGTTATTGCATACTTCATCGTTCGAGAGAGTATTCCGGCATTCCAAGAAGCAGGCGTATCGGGCATTGTCTTAGGACAAAACTGGTTACCACCTGCGCTTTACGGTGTCGCCACCATGATTGTGGCATCTATCGTATCGACGGCTGGTGCTGTCATTGTTGGGGTTCCAATTGGTGTTCTGACCGCCATTTTTATCGCTGAAATCGCACCAAAGCGATTAGCAGACATTATCCGTCCAGCGGTTGAGCTGCTAGCCGGTATTCCTTCAGTGGTCTACGGTTTCTTCGGTCTGGTTATTATCGTTCCATTGATTCAGAAAGTATTTGATGTACCTGCAGGTAACACTATCTTGGCCGGTATTATTGTTCTTGGTGTGATGATTCTACCAACAGTAATTACGGTTTCTGAAACGTCTATTCGCGCTGTCCCTCGTACTTATAAAGAAGGTTCTTTGGCACTGGGCGCATCGAAAATCTACACCATCTTTAAGTTGCTCGTTCCAGCGGCTCGCTCAGGCATCATGACAGGTGTGATTCTGGGTATCGGTCGTGCGTTGGGTGAGACCATGGCGATTATCATGGTTATGGGTAACGCGCCGGCAATGCCAGAAGGCATCCTTGATTCGGCTCGTACACTAACTGCAAACATCGCTATTGAAATGTCTTACGCAAGTGGTGTTCACGCGAACGCACTTTACGCTACAGGTGTAGTACTTCTGGTCTTCATCATGTCGTTGAACGCTGTACTACTGTACCTAAACCGAGAAAAAGCGAAGTAATCGCTCGTTAAAGGTGACTATTATGGATCGCGCAAAACTAAAAAAAGCACGCCAGTTCAAAGATAATGTCTTTAACGCATTTGTCTGGATCTCGGCAGCACTAACGGTAGGTTTTTTGTTCTGGATTATCTGGTACATCCTATCAAACGGTCTACAACACGTAGATTGGAACTTCATTACTGATAACTATACGCGCACAGGTGAAGAGCACGGTATCTTCCCAATGATTGTGGCGACCATTTACATGGTTATCGCTTCTATCGCAGTGGCAGCGCCACTCGGTATCATGACGGCAATCTACTTGACCGAATACGCGAAAGTGGGCAGTCGTTTGGTGAAAATCATCCGATTCTGTACCGAGTCATTGGCGGGTATCCCGTCGATCATTTTCGGCCTGTTTGGTATGACTTTCTTCGTGGCGATTCTTGGCCTTGGCTTCTCGATTCTATCGGGTGCATTGACGCTAAGTATCCTAATCCTGCCAGTTATCATCCGTACGACGGAAGAAGCGCTGATGGCAGTACCACAAACGTACCGTGAAGGCTCTTATGGCCTCGGTGCTTCTAAGATTTACACTATCTGGCGTTTGATTCTTCCGAGCGCAATGCCAGGTATCTTAACCTCGGTCATTCTAAGTATTGGTCGTGTCATTGGTGAGTCTGCTCCAGTATTCCTGACAGCAGGTATGGTTGCACGTATTCCGGATTCTTTATTGGATTCAGGTCGTACGCTAACCGTTCACCTATACAAACTGACTACCGAACTGTTTACCGTTGAAGAATGGAATCAGGCTTACGGTACGGCAACAGTGCTTATCGTAGTTGTTCTCTTGATCAACATGGTAACGAAACTGATTGCTAGACGTTTTAACACCGCAACTTACTAACAACACTAATTAAGAACGCACGTTAAAAGACACGAATTCGAGAATTAAGAGATTAAGACAATGAACAAATTTGATATTGAAAACCTAGACCTATTCTACGGTGACAACCAAGCACTGAAATCGATCAACTTACCAATTCCAGTTCGCCAAGTAACTGCACTTATCGGCCCGTCAGGTTGCGGAAAATCAACGCTTCTACGCTGTTTGAACCGAATGAATGATCTAATCGAAGGCGTGAAAATTACAGGTAAATTGGCGATGGACGGCGAAGATATTTACGGCAACATTGATGTTGCTGACCTTCGCATCAAAGTCGGCATGGTATTCCAAAAGCCAAACCCATTCCCGATGAGCATTTACGAGAACGTGGCTTACGGCTTACGTGCTCAAGGTATCAAAGACAAAAAGACAATTGATGAAGTGGTAGAGCGTTCGCTGCGCGGTGCTGCACTTTGGGATGAGGTGAAAGATCGCCTTAAATCACACGCATTCGGTCTTTCTGGTGGTCAGCAGCAACGTTTATGTATTGCACGTACAATCGCGATGGAGCCTGATGTGATTCTGATGGATGAACCAACGTCGGCACTTGACCCAATTGCGACACACAAAATCGAAGAGTTGATGGAAGAGCTAAAGAAGAACTACACCATCGTTATCGTGACTCACTCAATGCAACAGGCGCGTCGTATCTCTGACCGCACTGCGTTTTTCCTAATGGGTGAACTGGTTGAGCACAACGATACGCAAGTGATCTTTAGCAACCCTCAAGACGACCGTACTCAAGGCTACGTAAATGGTGATTTCGGTTAATCCACCGTATTTACAAGCATAACTAAATAACTATAAGCGATGGTAACTTTGCCCCTCTTGATGAGGGGCCTTTTTCTTTTTAAGTCGTAGGCTTAAAACATCTACCAACACAAAAATCTTGTAAATAAGTACAACTTTCCTCCCCAGTTTATAAAGCATGTAACTTATGTGAAACATGGCTTTAAAAGTGCTGAAGAGTTCTCGAATGTAACACTAAGTCTGATAATTTTGCGAATGACTTAACAGCTCAAATTTGAACGTATTGATTGCATATCATGGCCTAAGTAGTTTTTTATCGAGGATAAAAAAGCAGATTAGGTTGGTAGGGTGAGTTTAAGAAGTTTTACAAGAAAAGTGTCTTCAACGAGGGATCATCGGTTGCTAGCGGAGGCAATCTTTGATCATTTAGAGAGTCTGTTCTCCCCTCAAGCCCTCGCTATTTTTGAAGATCCTTCAATTAACCCTCGTCATTCGATGAGCTTCTCTCGCGGAGAGCTTTACCCAACCCAAAACTATCCTGAGACATTCTGGGAGTGGGCAAGTCAGTTTGATACCTCTGAAAGCATCATACCTCTGGCGATCAACACTTGTAACTGGAATCACACCCGAGATTTAGGGGGTGACAGTTACATCATGATGCTCGACAACACGCCTATCAAACGTACCTACCTACTGATTCAATCTGTACATGCTCGCACGGCACATAATATCTATGAAGAAAGTTACGACGCAATGCAACTCGCAGCGGCGCGTTGGCAATGTATTCGTGCTGAAAAAAATGCCTCGAAAGAGATCAGGCACAGAGATATTCGTGAAGCGCAATATGTTGATGAGATTAGCCAACGCGAGCGCTTTATCGAAAATATGAAGTTAGTTCAGCAAGTTGCACTCGAAATCTCTAATCCTGATTCTTTAAAGGACTTGTACTACAAAGCCGTCGAAGCGCTACGTGAACGATTGGGGTTTGATCGCTCTACACTGATGCTTCTCGATATGAAAAAGCGCAGCTTCAGTGGTACATACGGCACGGATGAGTCAGGAATTACGATTGATGAATTTCACACACAATACGATTTACATCAACTTAGCGAGGAGTATATCACCGCGTTATCTAGCCTTGAGAGCAACTTAGTGATTGTAGAAGACGCGCCAATATACACAGCAGGCAAGGTCATCGGGCAGGGCTGGAATGCGATGTTGATTTTACGCGATGGCAATGAACCGTTTGGGTGGTTCGCGCTAGATAACTTTATTCATCGTAAGCCGATAACGGCATATCAAAAACAGATGTTGGACTCGTTTGGTTCACTTTTCTCTCAAATTTACATTCGTAAGCGCCAAGAACAAAACGTACGCATGCTGCATTCAAGCATGGTTGAGTTATCACGTTGCACTACTGTCAGTGGAGTATGCAAATCGGCCGTCACTTTCGCCATTAAAAATCTTGGTATTGATCGAATGGCGGTGTTTTTAACTGATGAAAATTGCTCTTACATGCAAGGAACGTGGGGTACCGATATTCAAGGTAATGTGGTGGATGAATCTTACTTCTTTGGCGAAACCCAAGATTTCTCTCTTATAAATCTGGCTCGCTCAATGCCAAACGAAGTCGCATTTGAAGAATCAGTGCCTATTTATCATGACTGTAATATTGTTGGCTTTGGTTGGGCTGCGATGACGGTATTGACTTCAAATAGCAGTGGTCCTATCGCCTTTATCGCTGTTGATAATTTGCTGACACGTGCGCCGTTAACTTCTCAGTTACGTGAAGTGATTCGTATGTTCGCGTCCAGCTTAGCTGAAGTATTGCAACGTACTCAAGCTCAAGAGGCTATTCGCGAATTAAACGAAAACTTAGAGCTGGAGGTTCAGAACCGAACAAAAGAGTTGGAGGAAGCCAATCGACAGCTTGAGGTACTTTCTAAGCTCGATCCTTTGACGCGTCTTGGTAATCGCCGCATGTTAGAACATGTGATGCAAAAATATTGTGCCCTAGAGTGTGAAGACGACATGTCGTTTGGCCTGATCCTGATTGATATTGACCATTTTGGCTTATTCAATAATCACTATGGTCATCTCGAAGGCGATATCGCATTGATGCGAATTGGCTATATCTTGGATCATCATACCAAAGGTGAAGATGAAGTTTTTTGCCGTATCGGAGGTGAGGAGTTTGCATTGCTCATGATTGGTTCTGAGCAAGAGGAGGTTCGACTGAGAGCAGAGTGCATTCGTCAGTGCATCGAGGGCGAGGGGATAAAGCATCGACATAACCCAGAAGGGGAGTTACTTACCGTTTCAGTCGGTTACTCCTGTTATAAAGCGAAAGGCAAAGACTTTAATTTCGACCATTTATATCAGTTGTCGGATAAGGCACTCTATCAAGCGAAGAATCATGGGCGAAATTGTGTAAGGCGATACGAATACGAGCCCCAAGTTTTGTTGAGTAAGTGATGTTCATAAGAGCAACTTGATAGGGAAGAAGCGGCGGTTGGTGCTCTAGATAAAACCGCTAAAGCAAAATTTGGCCGGATAAGAGAATTGGCAGCTCATGAGAGCTGCCATTGTTATTTAGTTATTTATAGCTTTTCGAGTTGGTGGTCGGTTTTCGTTACGTTTGCTTTGCCAAGGTTTTGAATTTTCGCTAGCAGCGAATCAGGGCTCCAAGGTTGTTGGTTAGCACTAAAACGCGCTTGATTCATGGCATTAAGCTCTTGCTTAATTGCTTGTACGTCACCAGGGTTTAGCCTGTCTTGATGAGTGGTTAAATACTCATTTACAGAGCGTTCAATTTTCGCAGCATCGCCCTCTTCGATGACTTTTTTTAGCGCGTCGATGCAAAGTGGTTGTTCAGTATTTGAAACCGTTCCACTCGCTGTTATTGACCGCTTTTTCCATGCCCAAATTGCGATTCCCAATGTCATTATCCAAAGCCCTAAGAAAACAAAGGTTAACGTTCGCCAGAGACTGCTCACACCGCCGCTTGATTCAGGACTAGGGGCTGACACTAAAGGTGCTGAAAGAGGCGATTCCGGCAACGTGATTAGCCCAGTGTCATTTTTCTCTACGTCTAATGTTAGCTCTGGTAACGTTGTTTTCTTCGCTTCATCATTTTGACTGTCCCACCAGTTCAAGTCGTATCCTGGTAAGGTATATCTCCCGGCCTCTGTAGGAATAATGACTTGCTTCACCGTCATGGTAACGGTGCCATCTCTTCCGCTATCGAACTTAGGTTGTTCGGGATACACGCGCAGTGAACTCGGGTAACTAATATTGACTCGTGGCAGATATTCGGCTTGTGTACCGCGAGCCTTAACTTGAATGGTTCGAGTGAGTGAAGAACCTTGCTTTACTGTGTTGATCGCGTTAGTCGACAGTAGATTACCTTGATCGTCTTGCCAGCTCTGTGTCATTTCTAACGCTGAAGCAGGAAGCCATTCACCTTTAAATTCGCTCGGAATCGGTTTGACCGTGATTGGCATGCGTTCCGCTTTGGTGTTGATAGGCATTATTTTGGTTGAGCCCGTCAAGCTGTCGCCATAAATATAAGAACCGGTCAGTTTAGGACCTATCAAGGTATAAGTGCCTGGTTGATTGGCCGTTAAGCGAAACGACTGCTCTATGACCGCTACTTCTAACCCATTTAAGATCTTCTGTCTTTGCTGTAAGCCACCCAGTGCCTCAAGCTTCATGCCTTCAATCTGCGGAGGTACTATTTGCGGGTTATCTAGGCGTCGAGTGTCCGCTTTAATTAGAAGCTGTATACGTAATGTTGCAGATTGCTGAGGGTAGAGCGTACTGTTGTCGACCGTAATATTGAAGCTAAATAGATCATCAAGATTGGGGTCTGTTTGGCTCGCGTTGACACGCAGTTTGATCGGCTCCGTTCTCATACCATCAGCGGAAAAACTTGGAATAGTCAGAACACCTTCTTTCATTGGTGCAATTGAGATACTCCACTCGGTACGCACTGATTTTCTTCCGTTAATGTTATTGCTAGAGCGGCCATAACGAGGTTGACCCAAGAAGAAGTCTTTCTCTAGAACATTGAAGTCGATTGAGTCTGAGCTGAGCTCAGTATCTGAAATGATTCTGAGGTTAATCACTTCATTCTTGGCTACTTGTGTTTTATTCACACTAGCTTGAAGTGTCTGTGCTATCACCGAGAAACTGGATATTAGGCTGGCCACAAAAATAAAGACCAGTTTTACGCCTTTGTTCATCACAGGCTTACCACTCCTTTTGAGATTGTTGTGGAGGTTGTTTTTGTTGCGCTTGAAGTTGCATTTGCGCACGGATCAAAAAGCTTGGGTCGCGAGCACTTTCTACTGCTTCTAGTCGACGGAACTCAGGATCATCCTGATGCATTTTTTCGGGATGCGCTTTAGCCTGTATTGGTTCACCTTGATCCTTCACTTGCTTGTCATCTCGTTGCGGTTGATGTTGTTCCGTTTTTTGTTTTTCTTTTTTATTTTCAGAATCTTGCTGATTTTGTGACTGTTGTCCTTGCGCTTCCTTCCCTTCGTTTTGAGACTTTTGTTG